>JBHJNR010000340.1:0-7295 GCA_050330615.1 Cyanophyceae cyanobacterium | reverse complement strand
CCTTGGGCGACCCCCTGCAAGTGGCCGGGGGATCCCAGGAGTCGATCTTTCAGCCCCAATGGAGTCCCGACGGGATCCTGTATTTCGTCTCTGATCGGAGCAATTGGTGGAATCTCTATCGGTGGACGGGCAGTTCCATCGAAGCGGT
Source organism: Cyanophyceae cyanobacterium (assembly GCA_050330615.1). Classification (GTDB taxonomy): domain Bacteria; phylum Cyanobacteriota; class Cyanobacteriia; order Thermostichales; family Thermostichaceae; genus JAAUUM01. Next base: position 7,147 of record JBHJNR010000340.1, on the reverse strand, counting down.
TTGTCCCCGTGCAGCAGAGTTTGGTCAGCCCCAATGGGTGTTTGGCATGTCCAACTATGGCTTTGTCAATGCTGACGAGCTCCTCTGTGTCTATTCAGAAGCAGAAGGGACTCAGCTGGCTCGCCTAACGGTGAAGACGGGATCCCTGCGGTCGATTGCGATTCCCTTTACCAGCATCGGCAGTTTGCGGGTGGATGAGGACAGGGCTCTATTTGTAGGAGGATCCCCGACCCAGCCCGCTGCCATCGTATTGATGGATCTGGCGACCGAGACTTGGGCGGTATTGCGCAAGGCCAATGAGCTAGAGATTGATCCGGGCTATCTGTCCATCCCGGAGGCGATTGAGTTTCCCACCGAAAATGGACTGACGGCACACGGCTATTTTTATGCCCCCACCAATGCCGATTTTCAAGCCCCAGAGGGGGAAACACCTCCCCTCTTGGTCAAAAGTCATGGTGGCCCCACAGCTTCCACCAGCGCTTCTTTTAACCTCGGGATCCAGTATTGGACGAGTCGCGGCATTGCGGTGCTGGATGTCAATTATGGCGGTAGCACTGGCTATGGACGGGAGTATCGGCAGCGGCTACAGGGCAACTGGGGCATTGTGGATGTGGATGATTGTGTGAATGGGGCTCGCTATTTGACGGAGCAGGGCAAGGCGGATCCCGAACGACTTTGCATTGATGGGGGCAGTGCCGGGGGCTATACCACCTTGGCGGCTCTGGCCTTTCGGGATGTGTTCAAGGCGGGGGCCAGCTATTACGGTGTCAGCGATTTAGCGGCTTTGGTGCGGGATACCCACAAATTTGAGTCCCGCTATCTGGATGGATTGGTGGGATCCTATCCTGAGCAAGAGGCGATCTATCAAGCCCGCTCCCCGATTTTTCACACGGAAGGGCTGACCTGCCCCGTGATCTTTTTTCAGGGCTTAGAAGACAAAATCGTTCCCCCCAATCAAGCAGAGATGATGGTGGAAGCGCTCAAGGCCAAAGGCTTGCCCGTTGCCTATCTGGCCTTTGAGGGAGAGCAACATGGCTTCCGGCAATCGGCCACCATCAAGCGAACCCTGGAAGCAGAACTCTATTTTTATGGCCAGGTGTTCGGCTTTGATCTGGCGGATCCCATCGAGCCGGTCCAGATCGACAATCTCTAGATCCCACCGGATTCAATCTCTGCAATCTCTAGCTCAAATTGGCTTGCTCCCTCAGTCGTGGTCACAGATCAACAGACCCAAGGGCATCAGATCCAACAGATCGGCCATCAACAGGGATCCCTGACTGGGCAAAATGGTTTGGGTCAAGAGATTGCGCCAAGTCCGCTTGGTCTTTTGGGACAACCGTAGCCGGGTATCCCCCCAGACCTCAGCCCCCACGGGATCCTTGCCAGCATCCACCAAGGTGGTAATCAGCCGGGGCACCGCCACCAAGATCGTTTGCCCCTGAAAGGTACGGGTGAAAGCCACCACATGCTCCGGGTGGGATCCCTCCACCTGAAGGGGTTGATAATCACCAGACTGAAACAGCTCTGGATATTGCAGGCGGGTTTGCAAGCCCAGATAGAGGACAAACTGCTTGATGCGGCCATCCTGACGAGTTGCCAGCAGTTGCTGGATCAGAGGTTGGGGATCCCGCTCTAGCCCAGTTCGGATCACCTGCAGACAAACCTTGCGTTGATCGTAGTCAACCGGACGACGATTGTCGGGATCCACCATGCTCAAGTCCCAAAATTCCGAGCCTTGGTAGATATCTGGGATCCCTGGCACCATCAACTTCAGCAGAGTTTGAGAGAGAGAGTTAAAGATGCCGAGGTGCTGAATCTGTTTCTGGAATGGCACAAAAGAGGGCAAAAAGTCATTGTTATCGCTTGGCAACAAAATCTGCTCCACAAATTGGGTGGCAGCCTCTTCGTACTCGATATTATTATTGAGCCAAGCCGTGTGGACTTTCGCTTCCCTCACAGCTTTGATCAGATACTCCTTCACCCGCTGAATAAATTGGAGATAATCCCGATGATAATAGTCGGGTTCTTCTCCACTAAAGAATGGCACAGAACCGATGAGAGTTTGATAGAGCAAATACTCATCATTGCGAGCAGGATATTCCCACCGCCGTACTTTCTTTTTGAAATGGAGATTGGCCTCATGCCATTCCTCCAGACAATCCTTCCAATCCTCAGGGATTTCAGACAAGATACTAATGCGAGCTCGGGCATCCTCCCCTCTTTTGGTGTCGTGGGTGGCGAGGGTATTCATGGTGTGGGGCCAGTACAGCGCTCGATCCTGATTAAAGGCATGAAAGCTCTCTACAGAGGTGCCAAAATGACCGGGATCCCCGCCCACTTCATTGAGAGACATCAGGCGATTGTAGACATAGAAGGCCGTGTCTTCAACCCCTTTGGCCATCAGTGGCCCAAACAGTTGTTGTGTACGCCTCGCAAAATGAATCCATTCTTGACGCTCATCTTCGTTGAGTGATTCATCGTAATTTAATAACAACAACTTTTGGATAAAGTATAATTCATTGGCCAAGTCGGGCATGGTTTCAAGGGATTGGGTAATGGCAATATTGACATAACCTTGTTCCTGCTCATTCAAAACATTGCCTGTGACATAGACTCGATAGACGGGGAATCTAACCAGCACTTCAATAAGGGCTTTTCGGAGGCTATAGAGGGTAAAGTCATTGGCATAGCGATGGCGGCTAGCGATCTGCTTCAGATCATAAGAGAGATTATCTACATCTCCAGCCAAGTTACGATCAAGGATGACTCGTTTTTTAGCTTCCGCCACATCCTCAAAATCATCCCTAAGCCGTGAGAAGCCAGTATAGACGGAGGTAAATTCCTCCTCTTGGCGTCCATCACAGAACAACCCATTGATCTTAATCAGAGATTCATAGCCAGTCGCCCCTTGAATGGGCCAATTGCGCCGCAAGGACTCATCAGCCTCTAAGATCTTCTCCACAACAATATAAGCCTCTTTGGCCTTTTCTCTCAGTCGATCAAGATATTCGCCTGGATCATAAAGACCATCAATATGATCGATTCTTAAGCCTCTAAAGATTCCTTGATCAATCAATCTAAAGATCAGTTCGTGGGTTCTCTTAAATACCTCCTTATCTTCAATGCGCAATGAGATCAACTCATTAATCGTAAAGAAGCGTCGATAGTTGATCTCTTCAGCCCCTACTTTCCAGAAAGTCAGGTTAAAATACTGCTCTGTCAACAGCCGATCCAACAAATCAAAACTGCCGGGATCCTCAGGGATCCCATTAAATTGGGCGATGGTTTCATCTACAAATTGATGGATATCGGCGCTGTGGCTATACAGTTCCCAAAGCAACTCTTTGACAAAAGCAATCTGGTCAGTCCGCTCCAACAGGTCAGCCTTGGTGGGAATGGAGCGGAGGGTATACAGTGCCGCCAAGAAACGAACGTAATCAGGATCCCCTTTCTTCAGCTTCTGCTTAAATTTCTTTAGGTTATGGGTGAATACAGGATAATAAGTATTGATATTGAGAGGCAACTTGAGATTGTAATAGTTAATATTGAGACCGGACTCATCATACTTTAATTGAATCTGTCCTTGTTCAAGACAGACATTATAGAAATCCCCTAGAAATGGGGCTAAAATTCGACCCTGAATATTGAGATAAGAGTGGTTCCAGTTAACATCAAACGAATCATAAAAATCAGAGTCAGGCCCACTTTCTAACACGTCCATCAACATTTTATTTTGGCCGTCATAAGCCATATGGTTAGGCACAATATCTTGGATCCAACCCATCGATTTTTTTTGCAAGGAATCCACTAACTGCCGCAGTCCATCCTCTCCCCCTAGCTCTTGATTGATGCTGCCAGGATCCACCACGTCGTAGCCATGAGTGCTGCCCACCCGAGACTGAAAGATCGGGGATGCATAAATATCTGAGATGCCTAATTCTGCTAGATAGGAGACTACGCTTTGGGCTGCTGCAAAGGGAAAGGCTGAGTTGAATTGGATCCGATAAGTTGATGCAGGAATATACATAGATACCTCTAATCGACACGGCAGCAGACGAGTGAGAATCTGGCAGAGGCGCTAACCCGGCTGTGCTCTCGAACGCTACCATTGATCGGCTCGGGCTGCTGTAGCCGTCATCCTATCTCTCCGAGTGGTTCAGGCCAGATTAGGGAGCTAGGGCTAGATTTTTTGTCGGGATCCCTAGCTAAAAGAGGAGATGTTGAGCTACAATAAGTAGCCTTGAGTCAATTCATGGCGGGCGTAGCCAAGTGGTTAAGGCAGTGGATTGTGGTTCCACCATTCGTGGGTTCGACCCCCATCGTCCGCCCTCAGTTAAATAGCCTGTTGAGGCCTCCCCGTATGGGTTTGAGGCCATTTTAAGCAATATGCGTTATGGCTCAAATGGTACCTAATGGGTGCAGAAATTTAGCACAGCCTAAAGCACAGCTAGCTAAATCTATGGCCAAAACGCGGATACAACAACGCGCTGACAGATTTGTTGGGGAGGGTCAATCAGCTGAGCATGGGCAATTCTCACCATCCCATGAGTAAGCTGAGAACGAAAGCCTTGAGGACTATTGCCATGACACCAGAACAAGAAAACCAGCTTTTTGAGCGCATTGACAAGCTGGCAGAGACTACCGAGATCTTGACAACAGACCTCAAGGAACAAGCTAAAAAGTGGGATGAGCGGTTCTTTCAACTCAGCCGTGACAGCATCAACTTTGCTCGAACCGTGATCATCACCGCTGCTGTGGTGGCTGTGATCACCCCCTTCCTCAGGGAGGGACTGGAACTTGTCGCCAGCTACTTCAGTAAGTAGGGATCCCTTACCGATTAGGCCGTCACCAGCCCCAGCATGGTCTCCACCGCAGCCACGATATCGGCGGGCTGAACGATGGTGGCATTCTCCATCGCGCCATTGTAGGGGGTCGGGATGTCTTGCGAAGCCAGCCGCAGGACAGGGGCATCCAGCTCGTCAAACAGCTCATCATTGATGCGGGCGGTGAGTTCTGCGCCAATCCCACCCGTTTTCATGCCCTCTTCCACAATGATGACCCGGTGAGTCTTGCGGATAGAGGCGGCAATGGCCTCCATATCCAGCGGCTTGAGGGAGATCAGATCGATCACCTCGGGATCCACCTCAGATTTCACCAGTGTCTCCACCGCCTGCATGACGTGATAGCGCATTCGCGAGTAGGTCAAGATCGTGACATCTTGTCCTTCTCTGACCATCTCAGCTTTGTCTAGAGCCTGAACGTAGTCGCCAGCGGGCAGTTCCTGCTTGAGGTTGTAGAGCAACACATGCTCAAAGAACAACACCGGATTATCGTCTCGGATGGCCGCCTTAAGCAGCCCTTTGGCATTTTTTGGGGTAGAGCAGGCCACGATTTTGAGACCGGGTACCGCTTGAAAATAGGCTTCCAGCCGTTGGGAGTGTTCGGCCCCCAGTTGTTTGCCCACGCCTCCTGGGCCCCGGATCACGATGGGGATCTTGAAGTTGCCGCCAGAGGTGTAGCGCAACATGCCGGCATTGTTGGAGATCTGGTTGAAGGCCAACAGCAAAAACCCCATGTTCATGCCTTCAATCACAGGGCGCAAACCCGTCATCGCGGAGCCGATTGCCATGCCAGTGAAGCTATTTTCGGCAATCGGGGTGTCCAGCAGACGCAGATCGCCATATTTTTTGTAGAGATCCTTGGTCACCTTGTAGGAGCCGCCATAATGGCCGATATCTTCCCCCAGCACATAGACATTGGGATCCCGACCCATTTCTTCGTCTAGGGCTTCCCGCAAGGCGTTAAAAAAGAGAGTTTCGGCCATAGGTTTGTAACAGGTGGAAGATTGGGCTGGGCTAGGGGCAGAGTTTGGGGACGCCACACCCAGAAGGTTATCTAATCATAGAAGAGTTCTGGGCTCAAGATGGCAGGGGGATTTGCCACTCCGGAGGCTGGAGGAGAGTGAGAGCTAAATAGGGAACTCAATGATCGGGATCCTAGCCTTGATCAACGCAATGCCCAATCCTTAGCCCAAGCCAAAATCTCATCTGTAGCGGGCTTGTTGATGCCTTCACAGTAGAGCCGCAGCAGGGGTTCGGTGCCGCTGCCCCGCACCATCAGCCAGTTGCCATCCTCCAATACAAATTTATGACCATCGGTGGTGATGTGACGGGTGACTTTGCGCCCTGCCACCTTCTCAAAGGGATCCGAATGCAGGGATGCCAGCAGTCGGGTTTGGCGCTCTTTCTCGTCCAGTTTCAGGTCGATGCGGTCATAGGTGGAGACATAGCCCACCTGAGATTGAATACGGCGATAAATTGTGGTGAGATCCTCGCCTGTCTGGGCAATGGCCTCCAGCAGATAGAGAGCCGAGAGCATGGCATCCCGCTCGGGAATATGACCCAGATAGCCGATGCCACCGGATTCTTCACCCCCTAACAACACTGCCGTGTCCATCATCCGTTCGGCAATGTACTTAAACCCAACGGCTGTTTCGGTCAGGGGCAAGCCATATAAGGTGGTCACTTTATCAAACAACTGGGATCCACTGACGGTCTTGACCACCTCCCCTGTTAGTCCCCGGCGTTTGGCCAAATGTTCGATCAAGATGGGGATCAAGATCTGAGGGCTGAGAAAGGTGCCTTTGCCATCAATGGCTGCAATGCGGTCGCCATCCCCATCAAAGACAATGCCCACCTTGAGCGCCGCTGGGTCTGCGGCAATCTCGGTCATGGTTGGGGCCAATTGGGGCGGCAAAGGTTCAGGCGCATAGCCCCCAAATAAGGGATCCCGATAGCCGCGCACCTCATGCACTTTATCCCCCAATAGGCGAGTCATGCCCCCCGCCGCCGATCCAAACATGGAATCCACCCAGACTTTGGCTGACAGGGTCTTGAGTTGGTCAAGATCCACAAAGCGGGTCAGCTGTTGCAGATAGGCGGGCCACGGGTCAAACATCTCCACCGAACTAGCACTTTGGGATCCCAATACCAGGGTGGAGCCATCGATCAGCTCTCGTTCGATATCGTGGGTGACTTCGGCAGGAACAGAGCCCCCAAAGCCGCCTTTGACCTTGATGCCGGAGTATTGGGGCGGGTTGTGGCTGGCGGTGATCACCAAAGCACCATGAGCCCCCTGCTGGTGAGCG
>JBHJNR010000339.1:0-18610 GCA_050330615.1 Cyanophyceae cyanobacterium | reverse complement strand
AGACGTGACAAAGGTGGTACCAGTCAGCCAGCCGCCCAAGGCCATGAAGGCGCAGGGGAACAGCAATAGGCCCGACCAGCCCACAAAAACAAAGCGATCCCGCTTCAGCCAGTCGTCGATGACGTCAAACGCCCCCCGCTGGTCTGCTAGCGATCTTCCGACTGCTACAGTCATTCCGTGTACTCCTAGCGTCTTAAAAATGATTGCATGAATGCAAATCGGACGAGACGGTTCAATCACTCATCAAATGACTAACTGAACATTCCCAATCCTAAGAGTCTCTCCTTTGTTCCCATAGGCTAACGTTACGTTTGCTTCGGGTGGGTAAAGACTTGTAAATGCTTCTCATCGATTATAGAGGGATCTCTGAGGATGTCCCAACCTTCTGATCAGATTTCTCTCAGCTTCCTGCTTGCCTTCGATCAGCCCTCTCCCCCTGATTCTGGTGGGGGGTTTTAGCGTCTGACCTAGATAAAATCAGCCTCGGCTGCAGTCTGCAGGATCTCCTGAACATCAAGACTGCCCTGGGATCCACCTAGATTGAGCTCCAACTGCTGATCGGTTCCCATTCCCATAAGTTGGGATCCCGGTTGGATTTGCCATCGAGCCACCGTCTCCCCCTGAGCATTAAGAAGTATTAAGCAATCTGAGGAGTCCAGGATGGCGAAGCCGGAAGGAAAGCCGATGCTTTGCACACCTGAGGAGGGAAACAGCAGCCAGCGCAACTGAAACGGGCGGACACGGATCCAGGCCCAGCGGCAGTGGTTATTCCGATCCCGACAGAGTAGGGTTTGAGCAGCAGCCACCGTCAGATCAGCAGTGAGGGGCAAATCCCAACTTTCGCCCATCTGAGTTGTTTCTGGGTCGATCACTCCTAGACGGGGCCATAAATCTTGGGTGAGTTGCACCTTTAGCCCTGAATCCAGGCAGAGGTCTGGGCGGGAATGGGGATCCCCTAGATTCAACAACGGATTTGAGATGGCATCTCGATGAATCTGGATATCGTTCCTGATGTCTCGAAAGGGCGGCTGATGGGCTTCTCGTGCCATAGCCTGTTCAACGGTTTGATCGAGCGGGATCCCACTGAGTGCCTGAAGTGCTTGGGCCATCTTGTCTGCACTGGCAAAGCGTCGACCGGGCAATTTGCGGAGAGATTTTTCAATCACCAACTGTAGGGGCGGGGGAATTAGCTCCTGATAGGGGATAAAGTTGACCCCTTGATTGAGATGGGCATACATCAGCTGAGTCGGTGATCCTGAAAAGGGTCGTTTGCCTGTCAACAGCTCATGGAGGATGATCCCCACCGAATAGAGGTCGGAGGCCACTGTAGCGGATCCATAGAAGCGTTCAGGGGCCATATAAGCCGGGGATCCGATAGCGGTGATCTCCCCCTTTTCCATGCCGATATGCTGTTGCCGAGAAATGCCAAAGTCAGTCAGTTTCAGCTGCCAGCCTGAAGGGATGGGTCTAAGGAGAATATTCTCAGGCTTGATGTCACAGTGAATCAGGCGCTGAGTATGGGCATGGCTTAATCCTGCCAACAATTGCAGACCAAAATCGATCACTTGGCCATAGGTCAGGGGATAACCTTGGTTGAGCAGATCCCGCAGGGTGCCACCTGCACAGTATTCCAGCACCAAAAAGCGCCCCTCTCGGGCATGTTCCAGGGCATAGCAACGATTGATATTATCGTGATCCAAGGCCAATAAATGGCGCAATTCTCTCAGCAAATTTTGGGTAGGAAATCGTTCCACTGCCAACTGTTTAAGCGCCACCAGCTCCCCAGTCTGAAGATGTCGAGCACAGTGCACCTGGCCATATTGCCCTCGACCTGCCGTGCCCAAGAGTTGATAAACCGTGGTGATGGATTTAAGGGATTGGTGCCGACGGGAGTGAGTGGCCACAAGTTAACAAGGAGAAGGTGGATAGGGGTCAAACTGAACATGACCTGAGTATTGACTTCATATTGACTTCAGCGTACCCACAGCGGCTCAAAGCCATCCTGAGACAACAAGATCGGGCCCCACGATTGTTACAACTTGCAACAATGCTCTCACTTAGCTTCATGGCCACTAGTATTCTAGGCTTGGTCGGATCCAATCAGTCTGGACTCAGACTCGGGTTCGCCCAGCATAAACAGAGCATAAAAAAGTTGTTTGACGGGAGTATGGCAACCCAACCCCATCAAGGTCTATGGCCTCAAGGTCTGTGACCCCTATTTGTTTTGGGCGTTTCAACTTTGTTTTGATGAGTTGTTTTGATGAATTGGACTCAGTCCTTGCTTCGCAAACGAGATACGGAGTTTTAAAGATCGATGGGCATTACAGCATCGGGCGGAACAGTTGTCTCCAATCCACGGCTTTATCAGACCGTGCCAGTCTCGACCATCTCACAGGCCGAACAGCAGGATCGCTATCTCGGTCGGACTGAGTTAGACCGTTTAGATGAATTTTTTGTTAAAGGGCTGAAGCGACTGCAGGTAGCGGAGGTGATCTCGGCCAATTTTGAGATTATCGTCAGCCGGGCCGCCAACCGCATTTTTACGGGTGGCTCCCCAATGTCCTATTTGGAAAAGCCAGAGGTGGAGCAAACAGGCACCAATGCCTTGGGTACTGAGTTTTATGTGGAATCCCAAGGGGGATTCATTGAGGCCATTCGTAACGTCTTCAGTGCCACAGGTGCTGAGATTCCCCCCAACTTCCGGGCCATCAATATCGCCCGCTATGGCGCTGATAATATGCGCAAGTCGTTGCGGGATATGGCTTGGTTTCTCCGCTATGCCACCTATGCCATGGCCGCTGGGGATCCCAGCATCATCGCGGTCAATACACGGGGCTTACGGGAGATCATCGAGAATGCCTGCTCTGCTGAGGCTACCGTTGTTGCCATTCAAGAGATGAAGCGGGCGGCGGCGGGCTACTTCCGCAAGGATGCCGAGGCCTTGGGCCTGATCGAAGAATATTTCGGCGTCTTGTTACAAGAATTTGTGGCCCCCACCCCCTCTGACAAAGTCCGCCAACGAGGGGCCAGCACCGCCAACGGCACCAAGCTCCAGGGCTTACGGTTGCCCCAGATTTACAATTTGGCAGCTGAGAAAGTGCCCGTGTTTGCCATGAAGCCGGGTCTGTCCAATAGCGAAAAAGAGGATGCTGTTCGGGCTGCCTACCGCCAGGTGTTTGAGCGGGATATCCGCCGCGCCTATGGCCAATCGGTGTCTGTTCTGGAGTCTCAGGTCAAGAACAACCAGATCTCCATGAAGGAGTTCATCCGTCGCCTGGGCAAGTCAGAGCTGTATCGCAAACAGTTCTTCACCCCCTTCATCAATAGCCGTGCGCTAGAGCTGGCTTTCCGGCATTTCTTGGGCCGTGCTCCCGAAACCCGTGAAGAGGTGCAAACCTACTTCTCAATCGTCAGCCAAAAAGGGTTGGCGGGCTTGGTGGATGCCCTGGTGGATAGCCGCGAATATGGCGACTACTTTGGCGAAGAGACCGTCCCCTACATCCGTCAGCTGGGGATTGAGGCTCAGACCAGTGCCAACTGGGGAGCCAAGTTTGATCTCTATAACTACGCTGCCCCTCAGCGTAAAGTGCCGCAATTCATCACCCTGTTTGCGGGTTATGAGCAGCCTCTGCCCGATCAGCATGTCTATGGATCCGGCAACGATCCGCTAGAAATTCAATTTGGGGCCATCTTCCCGAAAGAAACCCGCAATCCCAGCGCCAGCCCAGCTTTGTTTAACAAAGATGTGAAGCGGATCTTGATTCGGCGGGGTTCTGCTCTGGAGAACGAGCGTACCACCCCCATGACCGCGCCCAAGCCCAGCTCCCTGGCTCCCAAGATCTTTAAGCTGACCCAGGCCAACACCAACCGCAGCAAAGGCATCGGGGCTCGTTCGGGATCCACAGGTACCGAGGGATCCACCCAGGCGGTGATTCGGGCTTGCTATCAGCAGGTCTATGGCTACATGCCCTTTGAGGGCCAACGGCTGACCCGCTGGGAGATCAAACTGGAGAGCGGCGAGATTAATGTCAAAGAGTTCATTCGCCAGTTGACCAAGTCCGACCTGTTCCGCAACAAGTATTGGTCTGCCCTGTATGTGTGCAAGGCGATCGAATTCATTCACCGCAAGCTGCTGGGTCGCCCCACCTACGGTCGCCAAGAGATGAACCCCCTCTTTGACCTGGCCTCTAAAAAAGGTTTCTATGCGGTGGTGGATGCCATCATCGAAACCAAAGAGTATGAAATGGCGTTTGGAGACGATACCGTTCCCTACGAGCGCTATCTCACTCCTGGCGGCCTGTCACTGCGGCGGATGCGGCCGGGATCCAGCGATATGGCAACCCTGACTCGTTCGGTTCGCACTGATGACGATATCCCTGAGTTTGTCAAGCTAGGCACGCCGGTGGATCGAGCCTCTGGGGACGTGGAGATTGCCCGACGGGCTACCCAAGGGGTGCCCAAGCGTCGGCAGGAAACCCAGATCTTCAAGCTCACCAGCATTGCCAACAAAGGCCAGGTGAACGTCCTGATTCGGGCTGCTTATCGCCAGGTGTTCGAGCGAGATATGGAGATCTATGGGGTTGGATCCGAACTGAGCGTGGCGGAATCCAAGCTGCGCAACGGCGAGATCACCGTCAAGGAGTTCATCGAAGCTCTGGGCACCTCTCAGCTCTACCAGAAGGAGTTCTATGCTCCCTATCCCAACACCAAGGTGATTGAGATGGGCACCAAGCACTTCCTGGGTCGCGCTCCTCTCAACCAAGCGGAGATCCGCAAGTACAACCAGATCTTGGCTACCCAAGGGGTCAAAGCCTTTATCCGGTCGATGCTGAATACCCAGGAATACCGCGAGATCTTTAATGAGGATGTGGTGCCTTACCGTCGCTTCCCCACCTTGCCCGCCGCCAATTTCCCCAATACTCAGCGCCTCTACGATCAGCTCACCAAGCAAAACAAAGAGGTTGTTGTCCCCAGCTTTGAGCCCGTTCCTGCCGGAACCAATCTCTAAGTCGAGATTCACCATCAAGCAGGACTGAATCACTGCATTGTGTGTTTTTTAGCCCCCGGATCCCTCAAGACTCGGGGGCTTTTCTTGAGTCAACCTCGGGATCCCTTCTTACAGCCTAAATTCTGTAGCTTCAGGTCACTGTCATCGGGATCCCAGGACTTAGCCTTCCTACTAGCAATGTCCTAGGATGAAGAGAAGGATGAAAAAAAATCTTGTTTTTGTAAACCTCTTGTTAGACAGCCACAGTTAAACATCATGACCACAGTAATGGACTTTTTTCGGCAGAGCGAAGGGCAATGGATGACCCAACGCACCAGCCATCACCTCGCCTTTCGGCAATCTGAGAATGGCCGCTCCACCCTGCTGATTAGCGTGTTGGATATTGATGATCCGAAAGTGGTCAGCACATGCCAGATGCATGATGTGGATCCGGCCTTGGCGGCAGGGGGACCCCGTGTCCGTTGGAATGGCGAGCAGGATTGGGATAACGACGAGTACAAGGGCGATGTCATCCTGGTGCCCTTGCCAAATCCTGAGGATCCCAGTCGGGGCAGGCTGTTGCGGGATCAGGGCTATGCCGAAAAGGTGCCCGTCATCGGCCACTATCGGATGGAGCCGGATGGAGCCATGATCCTGACCACCGCTTATGAGATGACTGAATCTGAGGAGCGACTATGGTTTGCCAGTCCCAATTTGCGGTTGCGAACCAGTGTGGTCAAACGATTTGGCGGCTTTAGCATGGCCTCCTTCTGCTCCGAGATTCGCAAGCTCTCTCCGACTGAACCCACGGCTCAAGAGACTGAGGCTAAAGCGCCTGCTCAGCCCACTCCATAAGTATCCCCACTCTTGCAATGTTGGCTCCTGGTCTCCAAAAACCTCATCCCCCCCTTAAGATCCTGCTGGGCTCTGATTATCACGGCCAGCCTCACCTCTTGCGGCAGGCGTTGGAGTGGCTACCTCAGTGCGATGGGTACATCAACTGTGGAGATTTTTGCTCCCAGGCGGGGCGTCAGTCCAAGCGGCATGGGGCCTTGGGCTATTACCCCAAAGCTCAGCCCGAAGTTGAGCTGCTGCACCGCTTCTGGGCTGACGTAGATCTGCTGGGCAAGCCCTGGATTTTTGTGCCGGGCAATCATGATCCGTCCCCGCCAGCCCTGGAACTGATGGCGGGATCCCACGGCATCGTAGCCACAGGATCCCGTCTGGTGTCATTCTTGGGTCTCTGGGCCTTACTGATCCCCTACACCCCGCCCTGCGGTTGGAATTGGACACTGCGGACGGCTCATTTGCGAGAGTGGGTGCCCTTTTATGGAGAGCTCGCCCAACAGGTCAAGATCGATCTGCTGGTCAGCCATGCTCCACCCAAAGGGATCCTGGATGAGGGCAGTCGATGGTATCCCCGCAGAATGCCCACCCTGAGGCCGCTGGTGGATGCCATCCAACCCCGCTATTACATCTGTGGCCACATGCACAAAGATGGTGGCAAACAGTTCACTCACCAAAACACTACTTTTATCAATGTGGCGGAACGCAACTGGATCCTCAGTAGCTAGGCGGGAATCAACTTAAAACGCTCCAGGGAGTATAGACCTCTTAAGGTAGCTCGTTCGCGTTAGCGGGACGGAGTCCTAGCGGTATGCTCACAGCAGCCAAGGATCCCTGCCAGGACAGGGGCATTCAACCCTTGAGCGTTCAACCGCACCATGTGGGCAGGGTAACGGGTGCATTGAGGGACGATGGTTGCGACTCGCAACTCCTGCCATCACTCTAATTTGGTGATCCACAAGACCGAGAAGGAATGCCGTTAGCACTCAGCCCGCACGGTACAATCATGAGCAGTTCTTTTCAACTGTTCTCTTGCCATGATTTCCAGTAACGACCTCCGACCTGGTACCTCCATTGAGCTGGATGGAGCGCCCTACAAAGTGGTGGAATTCCTGCATGTCAAACCTGGCAAGGGATCCGCATTTGTGCGCACCAAGCTCAAAAACATGCAGACAGGGAATACTCAAGAGCGCACCTTCCGCGCTGGGGAAAGTCTGCCATCCGCCAGCGTCGAAAAGGTGGATATGCAGTACCTCTACCAAGAGGGAGATGGCTTTGTGTTTATGGATATGGAAACCTATGAGCAGGCCCCTCTCCAGCCATCTCAGATTGGCGATCAAGTCAAGTACCTCAAAGAAGGGATGCTGGCGGCGGTCTTGCGTTGGAATGATCAGATCATCGCTGTAGAATTGCCCAATACCATTGTGCTAGAAGTTACAGAAACGGATCCTGGTGTCAAGGGAGATACAGCTACGGGAGGTACCAAGCCCGCCAAGTTGGAAACTGGAGCTGAGATTCAGGTTCCGCTCTTTATCAAAATTGGGGAAAAGATTAAAATCGACACTCGCACCGATTCTTATCTGGGCCGAGATTAAGGTAGCTTATGCAACTCAATCTGGATTCCCAGATCTCAAATCCAGATCTCAAATATCGACCTAGGGTTAGATATGCCCTTATGACCCTGCTTTCCGTCGGCAGCTGATTAACAGGAGTGAGGAACGTTCTTGGATACCGCGAACTTTGACAAAGAGTCCAATCAAGAGCTGAATTGGCAGGAGATCCGGGATCTGTTAGCAGCTGTTGATGCTAGCAGCCTGTCGGAGCTTACGCTGGAAGTCCAATCCTTTCGGCTGACAGTCAAGAAGGGATCCTCTGCTGTGGTGGTGCCGTCGCCAGCGGTCGTGCCTGCGGTAGCACCTCCTCCGTCCCCTCCAACCCCTGCTATTGAAGCTGCTCCCCCGCCTCCTAGTAATCTGGGACGTCCGGCCCATTGGGTGGACATCACCTCGCCGATGGTGGGTACTTTTTATAGCGCATCAGCTCCCGGAGAAAGTCCTTTTGTGCAATTGGGGGATCCCGTGCAAAAGGGACAGCCTCTCTGCATCATTGAGGCCATGAAGTTGATGAATGAGATTGAGGCTGAGCAAGGGGGCAAAGTGATGGAGATTTTGGTGGACAACAGCCAGCCAGTAGAGTTTGGCCAAGTTCTCATGCGCTTGGATCCCCGAGTTTAATGCCCTCTAGTCAGGCATTATCACCCTGCCAAAATCAGTATTAAGTCAATGCCCAAAGCGGGCTCAACAGTCTCAGTATTGGGATCCTGAACAGTTAGCCACTTATCTCAATAGGGCAAAAAGCCCATAGCTTCACGAACCTTTTGCAGCGTTTGCTGAGCCAGTGCCCCCGCTCTCTCGGCATTATCTCGCAATAGCTGAGTCAGATAGGCGGGATCCCGACGCAGCTCTTGATACCGAGACTGAATCGGCTCTAGAGTCTGAATGGTGGCATCTGTGAGTAGGGGCTTAAACTGCCCCCACCCCATCTCTGTGCATTCCGCCGCCACGGACTCACGGGTCTGACCGCTCAGGAGTTGGTAGAGGCTGAGGAGATTGTGGGCCTCTGGGCGATCAGGATCCTCAAAAGTCAAGCCCCGCACCGGATCTGTCTTGCACTTTTTAATCTTTTTGGCCACCTCATCTGGGCTATCCAAGAGGTGAATGCGGCTGAGGGGAGAGGGATCCGACTTGGACATCTTGCGGGTGCCATCTGTCAGGCTCATGATGCGGGCTCCTTCCTTACGGATGAGGGCATCAGGGATAGGAAAGGTTTCCCCAAATCGGTCATTGAACCGACGGGCAATGTCGCGACAGAGTTCAATATGTTGGCGCTGGTCTTCTCCGACTGGCACGTAGCGCGGTGTATAGAGCAAGATATCCGCTGCCTGAAGCACAGGATAATCAAACAGGCCAACGCTGGTATCCTCGCCCGTCTTTTCTTTCTTTTCCTTATATTGGATCATCCGTTCACACCAATTCATCGGGGTGATGGTGTTGAATAGCCAGGCCAGTTCGCTGTGGGCGGCCACATGGGATTGGACAAAGACAACACAATGCTCTAGATCCAAGCCGCAGGCCAGGTAGAGAGCAAATACTTGCCGGGTACATTCCGCCAGCAGCTTTGGATCCTGCGGAATCGTGATGGCATGGAGATCGACAATGCAGAAATAGTTCTTGTACTTATGCTGCTCCGCCACCCAGGTTTGGATCGCTCCCAGATAATTGCCCAGATGAAGGTCGCCGGAGGGTTGGATCCCAGAAAAAGTGCGCTGCTTGGTCATGGCTCGGAACAGGTGGTCATGAGGATTAATGCTTACTATTGTCGCTTCCCATGGTCATTGATGGCTGAATTGGTAAGGTGATTGACTGGGATCCGCAGGAATGACTCTAGCCTGTTAGGCTATTAGCTAGTTTTCACTTATCTTGCCTAGGGATCCCCTGCCATGTTGGAGCCTGTGATCAATTCCTTTCGTAAAAATGTGGTCTCTTGGACACGCAAAACCACAGTTCAGGTGCGCGATAGCATCTCAGATATCGATTGGAAGCGTTTTGATGCGCCCATGACACGGGCGCGGGTAACGATTGTGGATAATATCTCGGCGTTGGGATCATCAATCCAATCCCGTTTAGGGCGTTGAGTCGACTATCGAGCCGACTATCGAACAAAAATGCCGGATTCGAGTGAGTGAAGTTATCGCTATCGTAACGGGATCACCAACAAGACTAAGTAGCAGCTGACTCCTCTGGAATCCGGTCTAGCAGGCTCTTGGTATCGGGAGGAGGATCATGAGGCGGATCGTCAGTATCCCTACTCTTTCTCCCCAGTCCTGCTGCTGCCCGCCGCTCTGAGAGAAGTTTGGGCCGCAGGTAGAGGTTTTGTAGCAACACAGCTGTTCCGGCCACCCAAGGGGGAACGATTAAAGCCCCGATGATGCCCAACACTTGAGTGCCTGCAATCACCGCCAACAATTGATAGAGAGGATGCACCCGAACTGAGGATCCCACCAAGAGAGGATCCAAAACATAGGTTTCGACATTTTGGATGATCAGATAGAGCACCAAGACCCACAGCACTGTCCAGCCTCCCTGGGATACCGCCACCACCAAAGCAGGCAAGGCACCCAACACCGGGCCAATAAAGGGGATCAAGTTGGTAAACCCAGCAATCACCCCCAAAGCCAAGGCAAATTCTGACAAGCCCAGAAACCGCAAACCAAAGGTAATAACAAGCCCCAAAATACCGGAGACCACCACTCGACCTTGGATATATCCCCCCATCCGTTGAGCCACCGGATCCATTTGAGCCGCCAACCGTCGATCCCAAGGGTAGGGGAATAGACTGACCAATCCTTTGATCAAAGACTTGCTACCAGAGAGCATGTAGCCCGAAATAACGATAGCCAGGATCAGGTTGATAAAAGCGCCCACGATCCCTCGGGTCAGCCCTACCGAACGAATAATCAACTGCTGGCTAGATCGGATTAACCAACTGGTCAGGGCTTGGGTGTCTATTAACTGATCAAAAATGGTTTCTTCTACCCCAAACCGAGTCACCCACGCCTCAATCAGCAGGCGCAATTCTTCCAGATAGCTGGGCAATTTGAGGGTAAGACGCTGGATCTGAGTCACCACCGTAGGGCCGATGATCAGACCAGCCCCCACCACCACTGCAATCAAGCCCAGATAAACCACCACCACCGCGAGCCAACGAGGCAATTTGAGCTTTTGGGCACTGTCAATGATGGGGGCTAACGTCGCCGCCAACACCACCGAGATCATTAACGTGACCACCAAGCTGCGCAATTGCCACAACAAGATTGACAGCAGAATGGCTGCTGCAAAAAGCCAGAGTCCTGGCCAGGTGATCGAAAAGCGAGGGTTGGAGGACATCTAGATGGCTCGGTGAAGCACCCTGTCCATTAGGATCCCAAGAGGGCATCCCGTACCTGCTGAGCATCCATGACGTCTTCCCATGTACCGGTGGCTGTGGTCTGCCATAAGCTGAGGGCTCGTTCTAGATCCGCCAGAGCTCCAATGGGGTTGAGGCCCGCCTGCAACGTCAGGATCCCTCGGTGGTAGTAGGCATCCGCCTCAGGACGGATCCCCAAGGCAAAGGTATAGTCTTCTAAGGCCAAATCCCAGGATCCCAGCCCCTCAAAGAGTTGAGCCCGCAGCATATGGCCGTTGGCCAACTCATCCGAGTCAGCCGCCACCGTCAGGGCATGGTTGATATGCTCTAGGGCTTGATGCCAGTAGGAGGATCCCATCTCAAACAAGACCAAGGCTCGCTGCTGATGCCAAGCTCCATTGGCAAATCCCAGGGATCCCAAAGTTTCCAAATCAGCCAAAGCTAAATCCAGGTTGCGAGTTTGGAGCTGGACATAAGAGCGCAGCTCATAGGCTGATGCCAGTTGAGGATCGAGGGCAATGGCTACATCGAGATCCCGCAGCACCGACTGCAATAACCTTGTCACCGCACTGGCGGAGGCAGGAGATGGCTCAAAGGTGTCTACCTGTGATTCATTCCACAGATAAAGAGCTCGTTGCAAATAGCCGTTGGCAACCTGGGGATGCCGATCGATATATTGGCTCAGCAACCGCAATTCGTGAGAGCGAGAGGACTGCGGATGGGTTTGCAACCGCGCCTGCACAGGGGTGGAATGGCTTCGAGCAGCGGCTTGATTATCAATGAAATAACTCGGGGGATCCCATTGTGAGATCGGGCTAGCTGAGATGGCAGCCTCTAAAGACATTACCAATTCGTGGGTCTGACTATGGTTGGGAGCAAACTGGAGGGCTTGACGGGCATCGGCCAGAGCCAGCTCTTCATCTCCTGCTAAGCCTCGCTGCTGATAGGCCTGAGCTCGCAGCCAGTAGGCTTGGGCATGTTGAGGATCCACTTGAAGAACATAATTCAGCCGGGAGATAGCACAGTCGCAGTTGCCCAAAGCCAAATAGGCATAGGCCATATCGATCCACAACTGAGTATTGCTGGGATCCGTGGCAGCGGCTTGAGACAACAATTGGATCGCTTCAGCATAGTGGCCCATGGCCAAAGCTTGTGTCCCCTGAGCGGCCCAGATGCCGGGATCCTGGTTAGATCCATGTGGGGTAAGGCTGGAAGGAGTAGTAGAGGGTTGATCAACCGTCTGCTGATCAAGTACCTGCTCCCTACTAGGCTGAGCCGACTGGGGGGGAAGGGATTTCCAAAGGCTGATCCCAGCCAAGGCTGCTAGCGTGATCAATACGGTTCGCTTAGACATAACCCATAACTCCCAAAAAGCAGCCCGAACAGAGCCATTGATATCAAAATAGTCGCTGGGATCCCGAGTGTCCACTGTTTGGATCGATTTCTCCCATGAGCAGGTCGTACGAGGTGGCAAATCTGTACTCAAGTCAGCTCACTTTGCTATTCATGTCAAATGATTATGTCAAATGATTATGTCAAATGATTATGTCAAATGATTATGTCAAATGGGTAACCCCATGCCAGAGCAAGCTTGTGGCTAATCACTCGGACAAGGTGGGCTACAGTATGGAGATGCTTTTAACGCGTATCATTGGCGGCCTTCTGGCGCTCGCCTTCGGCCTCACCATCACAATACTGGGGGGATGGGCCTTTGCGGGAGCCATCGGTTTACTCATTTTGTTGGGCCAGCGGGAGTACTTCAACTTAGTGATGGCCAAGGGCACCGCTCCAGCCCGCCGAACCACCATGGTATTGAGTCAGGTGGTCAATTTGTTGCAGTTTGTCTATCCTGATTGGGCCGGGCCAGCTTTTGTGGTGTCAGGCTCGATGATTTGCTTTTATCTCCTCTTCAAGCCCAAGGTGGCAACCATTGCAGATGTGGCCACATCCGTACTGGGCTTATTCTACTGCGGCTACTTGCCCAGCTTCTGGATCTTGGTGCGGTCTCTACCCCCCAACACTTTCATTGGTACGGGTCTCCAGGTCACCTTTTTAGCCTACGGCTGTATCATCGCCTCCGATATCGGAGCCTATTTTGTCGGGCGCTCCTTTGGTAAAACCCGTCTCTCAGACATCAGCCCCAAAAAGACGGTCGAAGGAGCGGTAGGAGGAATCCTCATGAGCATGCTTCTAGCCTGGGCAGGATCCTACTTTTTGGTGTGGCCTTGGTGGTGGCTGTCGGGAGGGATCCTGGGCTTTTTGATTGGCCTCACTAGTTTGTTGGGGGATCTGACCGAGTCGTTAATGAAGCGTGATGCGGGGGTAAAGGACTCAGGCGATTTGATCCCAGGTCATGGTGGGATCCTGGATCGAGGTGACAGCTATGTGTTTACAGCTCCCCTAGTTTATTTTTTCTTAGTGTTGATGGAATCTACTGCAGAGTACGTGGGCGCATTGAGTTAAGTCTGTAGGCCAAGACAAGGCCAGGTAATCATCTCCTGGCTCTAGAGCACTGATGAGATGCTCGCAAGAGAAAGGGAAGCCCAGCATCTTAACCGAGCTTCCCTTTTCGTTAGTCTGTCTTGAGCTAGTACGCCTTGGCGGAGATCTCCCTACCATTGGGTAGTTCAGCAAGGGGCTTAAGCCCCTTGTTTGTAGGTGGTAGATTTATGCCGTTGAGTACTAGTCTGTCTTGAGCTAGTCTGTCTGGATACTAAATGAACTCATGGGCGACTTAGTTTTGTCCAGTTGCTTGGAGCTGCTCTTTGATTCGTTGCAGCTGATCAGCCCAGCGGGGATCGGGGCCACTGGCACTTTCAGTAGTTGCTGCTTGGTTGGGGCGAGAACCGCTACGTTCTCGGGCACTGCTATCTCTCCGTTTGACGACATTGCTGCCACCACCACTGGGTCGAGGTGCGCTGGAGCCAGAGTCAGAAGACTCACCCTCTGCTGATTCGTCGCCCCGTTCACGGGGCTGAGCCACTTCTAGCTTGAGGGTAATATCCCCAAACTCGGTTCCATTGAACTTCTCAATATAGGTTTCGGCGATCTCATCAGTGGCAACGGTTAAGAAACCAAATCCACGACACTTGCCGGTTTTGCGATCGCGAATAACTTTAGTTGAAATCACCTCGCCTGCACTGGCGAATAAGTCTTCAAGAGCCTGACGATCGACATCTTCAGGTAGATTTCCGACGTAGAGACGCACTGTCATGACAGGTCCTGGATGATTGGGTAGAAGTTGCAGCAAGAAAGAGGAGTGGAGATATGTGGATGAGGTGGTTGAGAGTTGAGGCCACAATTGATAGAAATCTCAGCCATCAAATGTATAAGGGAGGAGGATCTACAGTCATACAATTTAAACATTATTTACTCCCATACCCGCCTCAGTCGTATGTCCCAACAGAAAAACCCGTCATTTATTATCCACTGATCAACAGGCATAAAAACGATACGTCTTGCAAAGCCTTTCACTATACACGCCATCTCAACCTCTATCACCTTTGATGTTGCAATTGGGACTCTTTTGACTGACTACAGCAA
Organism: Cyanophyceae cyanobacterium; assembly: GCA_050330615.1. Lineage (GTDB taxonomy): Bacteria > Cyanobacteriota > Cyanobacteriia > Thermostichales > Thermostichaceae > JAAUUM01. The sequence continues at coordinate 4,269 of JBHJNR010000339.1, read as the reverse complement.
ATAGCTGAGGAAATGGCAACATGCTGGAAAAGCTGGGTTGTTTTGATGAGATTGACCTGATGAGGGCAGATATCACGTCATCTCCCGAACTGTTCCAATTTTTAAATGAGGTGAGGATTGGATGTCAGTGAGATATCTAAAATGGCTCGACCCCAGATAGGCCTATCCATCGTGAGCTATTCATCGTGAGTGAGATAAAGTTTAACCCTGAGGCATCTCTACGGCTTTAATAGCTTAGAGCACACAATTCACTTCGTGCAACTGAATCCTGATAAATGTGCCCAAAAGGGTCAAGATGACTGGGCTTGGGGTAGAGTTTTAGGCTTGATGGTCAGAGGGGGGATCGCTGATATGACCGTGCTCATAGGCATAGCGGACCAGTTGAGCCCGGTTTTCCAGAGCTAGCTTGCCCAGAATATTCGTCAGGTGCGTCTGAACGGTGCGGGGGCTAATAAACAGGGTCTCACCCACTTGTTTGTTGGTGGATCCCCGAATCACTTCCCGAAAGACTCTCTCCTCGGCAGGCGTGAGAGGGAGTACCTCTGGCTTGGGCTGATCGGGCTTGGGTTGAGCGGTGGCTGGGGTAGCATGAGGCACGGGATCCATTTGTTTCTGTACCTGGATCAAGCGCATCATCTCCAGTTGTATCCGGCGGGTGCGTTCAATCTGAGACTCAATTTTGGCGGTTAATTCTCGGGGTTCAAAGGGCTTTGTGAGATAATCGTCGGCCCCCAGCTCGTAGCCCTGCACCCGATCATCAAGTTCTCCTCGAGCGGATAGAAAGATAAACGGGACCAACTCCCCCACACGTCGTAACCGCAGTTGTCGACAGAACTCAAACCCATCCATGTCAGGCATCACCACATCCGACACCACCAGATCGGGATTGTCTTGCGAAAATCGCTCCAGACCCTCGGCTCCGGAGGTAGCAGTATAGACTTGGTAGCCCTGCTGCGAGAGATGACGAGTGAGCACTTTCAGAGAAAGATCGTCGTCATCTACAATCAGGATCCTTTTCATAATGGGGAGCGGGAGTCACAGAGGGGTTAGACCTACCTTAGTTCCAACTATGGCCAAACACATCGCCAGTGCCACGGTTAGCATTTTGTGTAGAAGCTGTGGTTCATCAAATCATACCTAACATCAGGCATCGAATCTACGTTTGCCCATTGCTCAGCACTATTGAGTGCTTTATAGCGTCCTGCTGATCTAACTTCGACTTATCCCAGCCAAATTTGGATCCCCCGTACCTAATCAGTCAAGACTGATGGGTATAGATAGAGGGATCCCCAGTGTCACCGATCAACTCCGGATGTCACAGTGATGAGGATGTCACAGTGATGAGGTGGACATGCCTGTTTGGTCAGCTGCAATCGCTGGACGGAGGGCATTGACCGCCTCAGCATATTGGGGATCCTCTAAGGTGGCGATGGTCTCCCTGTCTTCAGAAAGCCGGTCGATATCTTCTTCTGAGAGCTCTACCACGATGTCAGGGGTGATGCCTGTTTTGTCGATGTAGGCTCCATTGGGGGTGCGATAGCGAGCAATGGTGACAGCTAATCCTGACCCATTGGAGAGGGAGTGAACGGATTGCACTAGTCCCTTACCAAAGGTTTGGGTGCCAATGATGGTGCCACGATTATTGTCTTGCAAGGCCCCGGAGAGGATTTCACTGGCACTGGCGGATCCACCATCCACCAACACCGCTAAGGGCTTGTTGGTGAGAGCTTGTTGATTGGCGGCAATGGGATCCAATCGACCTTGGCGATTGACAGTGGAAACAATGGATCCCTGATCTAGCCACATGCGGGCGATTTCGGTGCTGGCGTGCAGCAGTCCACCGGGGTTTTGGCGCAGGTCGAGAATGTAAGCCTGTGCCCCTTGAGACTCTAGGGTATTAATCGCCCCCCGCATCCGTTCGGAGGCATTGCCAGAGAACTGGTTGAGGCGGATGTAGCCGAGCTGTTGACCGTTGTGTTCCCGCAACTCGTAGTTGACCGCTGACAGTTCGATCCGGTCGCGGGTGATGTCAAAGTCAATCTCAGTCTCCTCATTCCGCAGAATGGTCAAAATGACACTGCTGCCCGGCTCGCCCCGGATTAGTCCCACAGCGGCATTACTATCCATCCCCTTGGTATCTCGGCCATCAATGGCGATAATTAGATCCTGGGACTTGACCCCTGCGCGTTCAGCTGGGGATCCCTCAATGGGAGAGATCACAACCAAATAGTCTGATTCTTCATCAACCCCTAGTGTGATACCCACGCCTGTGAGTTCCCCCGAGGTATCGATCTGCATGGCGGCAAATTGTTCGGGATCCAGGAAACGAGTATAGGGATCCTCCAGCTGCTTGAGGGCCTCGCGGATAGCTTCGTAAGCCTCATCCTCAGTGGCATAATCCTCGGAGAGCAGCTGCTGTCGGGTGGCTTCCCAATCGATATCGTTGAAGCTGACGTCCACAAACTCGCGATTGATAATCTGCCAAACCTCATCGACCACCTCTTTAGGATCACTGCGGAAGCCAGCCCAGCCAGGAAGCGCGAGTTGAAAGCCGACTAGAGAAACGGCTCCGACAACGGCTACCGTAGTGCTGACCAGAAAGCCACGCTTCCTCATGATGGGATGTTCTCCTAAAAGTTCCTGAACAACGCAGAGGGTATCTTTACCTGTGTTAGCACAAACCCACCTTATCCGGGTCTGGGACAGAGGATCTTGATTAATTAAACTCTGGATGGATGGGATGTGAAATCAGACCCTGGGATGGGAGAAAATTGGGCTAGATGCTGACCATTTTTCGGTGATGGACGTGTTAGGGTGTGACGTAGAAAAATGGGAGAGACAAGTATGATCGGCTTTGTGATCGACGCCAACATTAGCGATCCGCTCTTGGCTGCTGGCATTTTTGGCATGGGGATCCCTGAGATGGCGGTGATTGGCCTGATTGCCCTCGTGGTCTTTGGCCCTAAAAAGCTCCCTGAATTAGGCAGTTCTATTGGCCAAGCCATCAAGGGCTTCAAAAAAGAGATGGACAACCCCACTCCCGATGAAGAGCCTGAAGCCGCTGCCCCCGAACCTGCCGAATCAACCAAGTCCTGATCTGCCCAGGGACTTTGTTCAGGAATTGAGCTATCTGTAGCGTCTTGACCTGGCAACATCTAGCTGAAAACGCTACCCGGAGACTCTGATCCACTCTAGACTGATTTAAGATTAATCAGCTTCAGATGAGTTGGATTTGGCTGAGGGAAACTGTTGCAGCATGACTTTCACTGATCGCCATCCTACCCCTACCCCCATCGATCACCCCGAGACGGACTTTGATCTGCTCTGTCAGATGCAGGCGCGGGAACGGCGTGCTTATTTCTTGCTGAAAGATCGCTATCGAGACAGGATCCTGGGTATCGCCCGTGCTCTGCTGTCCCAACCCCATCGCGCTGATGATGTGGTACGTCAAGTGTTTGAGCAGAGTTGGCGACAGGCGGACAGTTTTGATCTGCGGCGAGATCGCTCAGTTGCCCTGTGGCTCTATGCTCTAGCGCGGTCTTATGCTTTACCACCTCCCACACGATGGCCTTGGCAGGCTTCCCCACCACCAGAGCGGGCAGGTTCCTTTGCTCAGGGATCCCCATGGCTGATCAAACTTCTGACCCTGGGAGTGGTGGGTTTAAGCATCAGTACAGGCATTAGCCTGTGGCGATGGCATCAGCTCTCCGGCCTCTTGGCCCGCATCTCCCTTCCGGATCCTGGAGCCAGCGCCGATCTGCAAGCCACCTATCAGCAATGGCAGCAACAAGCCAATATCCGTCGTCTTACCCTCCGGGATCCTCAGCTTCAAAGTGGGACTTTAGCCCAACTATTGTGGTCCCCCAGCGAGAATCGGGCTCTACTATTGGGTACACAGATCCCTGCGGTGCAGCCGGGACTCACCTATCAACTGTGGACACGCAGTGCTGATCCCAACCAGGCCCTTAGTGTTGGCACCTTTATGAGTGCGGCAGATGGCACGGTGCAGTGGTTGAGCGACAGTTTTGGCCCCAACTTGGGCGGGGATCCCCAGCATTTTTGGGTCACGATGGAACCTTTGGGGGGTAGCGAAAATCCTACCGGACTGGCTCTCCTGGAAAGCCGTCCCTTTTGAATCCCTGAAGACAGATTGACATCCTCTCCCAGCAACCCTAGCGGGTATGCAGGGAGATTCCCTGGGTCGCCCCAAGGATTTCCTGCTTCACAGCCAGCCAGCTAGACTGAGTGACCCCAGCCCCCGCCGCCTCG
>JBHJNR010000338.1:0-2775 GCA_050330615.1 Cyanophyceae cyanobacterium | reverse complement strand
CCAGGGGCAGTTGTTTCAGCCACCGTTTCCAGGATCCGGGCCTGGTGTAAGTAGATCTCATGTACCCACTTGGTGCGATTTGAGACTTATTTTACCCGCTTTCCCCTCAGTCCTGTCAGTCCGTCACCAGCCAAGCATTTATCAACAGGCTCAAATCAGCTGTGCTGAGGGGCGGAACAGGAATCGATTGAGGCAAAGACTCTAGAATTGATGGATAATCTGGATCTTGTCATAACCGCTGAGAAAGCCCTCATGGCCCCTCGTTCAGGAGTGAAGCAGCGAGCCGATATTCCACCCGAGATTTTGCAGCAGTTAAACGCTGGGATCCTCGAATCAGCAACCTTGGCAGAGGGGTTAGCTGTCAATTTTGTCACCTTGATGACGTCTGTCGTGCCTGAGATTAGTCAGGGATCCCTGCAACGATTGCAGCAAGAACCCAGCATCACAAAACGGATGAAGCTGGCTGGGGAGATCTTGTTTGAGTCAGGTGGAGTCGCGGGGGTAGAACAGCTACAACTGCACCCATCCGATACGGTACGAGCTTGGGGGGCCTATGTTTTGGCTCAGGATAGCGATTTGAGTCTGCCGGAACGGCTGGCATTGATCCGCCCCTTCGCCGATGATGCTCACTTTGGGGTGAGGGAATGGGCCTGGATGGCGACACGGCCTTGGCTTGTGCAGGATTTGGAAACCGGGATCCCTATACTCAGCAGATGGACAGGATCTGACTCTGCCCATCTGCGCCGATTTGCAGTGGAGATTACTCGACCACGGGGGGTGTGGTGTAGCCATATCCAGACGCTCAAAGATAAACCTGCCCTGGGGATGTCGCTGCTAGAGCCACTCAAGCAGGATCCCTCTCGTTATGTGCAGGATTCGGTTGCCAATTGGCTCAACGATGCGGGCAAATCGCAGCCGCAGTTTGTTAGGGACTTGTGCAACCGATGGCAGCACGAGAGTCAGTCGAAAGCCACAGCCTATATCTGCAAGCGGGCACTCCGCCGTTTATGAAGGGGACGCGGTGTGATGAGTGGCTCTACCAGCTCTCCCACGACACGCCGGACTTTGCTCATAACATGGTGATTATTGACCCAGCAATGGCGGTGCTGTTCCCCCTGCTACGGAATAGGACTCCCTTGATTCTGGACATTATCAACGAGGTGGACAGATGACAGATGACGAAAAGTATGACCGCCTCGTCGCCGCTGTGGAACGGGTGGCCGATGCCAGCAGCACAGGGATCCATAATCTGGAACAGGCTCACCTGGGCCTCGTTTCGCAGGTGGGTCTATTGGCTGATATCACTCGCCGGGTGGTGGATCGCGTCGATACCATTGCCCAACAGCAAGCGATTATGCAGGAGCAGCAATACGCTATGCAAGAACAGCAAAACGTCATGCTACAACGTCAAACCGAACAGGATCAGCGGTTTGATGTCCTACTGGGGGAGATCCGCCACATTCTTCAACGGATGGACGGGGGATCCCAGCCATAAGGTGAGCAGGCTATCAACTCTTTTGTGGGTCTAGAGTGCTGTCGTATCTCGCCCTCGCCACCGCCAGCGCTTGCCGTACCACCTCAAAGCCTGTTCCCCCCGCACTGGTGCGAGCCGCCACCACCTGCCGAGGATCGATGGCGGCATAGATGTCGTTGGCAAACACCGGATCAAACGCTTGCCACTGTTCTATCGATAGATCCCGCAGCCGGATCCCTTGGCTCAGGCAGGTGCGGACAATCTTGCCCACCAGATCATGGGCGGTGCGAAAGGGGGTGCCTCGACGCACCAGATAGTCCGCCACATCGGTGGCATTAGAAAAGTCTTGATCGAGGGTCGCCGCCATCCGTTGCGGCTGAAATTGGATCCCTTCGGTTAGGAGGATCTGCATCGCCCGCAGGCAGTGCTTCACCGTATCCACACTGTCAAACAGCCCTTCTTTGTCCTCCTGGAGATCTTTGTTGTAGGCCAGCGGCAACCCCTTCAGGGTCACCAGCAGCCCTTGCAAATGCCCAAAGACCCGGCCCGTTTTGCCTCGGATCAACTCCGGCACATCGGGATTTTTCTTTTGGGGCATCAGGCTGGATCCGGTGGCACAAGCATCGGTCAGGGTGATGAAGCCAAACTCCTGCGAGGCCCACAGGATCAGTTCTTCTGACAAGCGGCTGAGATGCACCATGATCAGGCTAGCTGCCGTATGGAACTCCACCACATAATCTCGGTCGCTGACGGCATCGAGGCTGTTAAGGGTGATGCTCTCAAAGCCCAAGAGGTGGGCGGTCAACTGGCGATCAATCGGCAAGGGGGTGCCCGCCAACGCACCTGAACCGAGCGGACAGACATTCACCCGCTGAGCCAGATCCGCCAGACGCAGACGATCCCGTTGCAACATCTCCACGTAGGCCAAGAAGTGATGGGCCAGACTGACAGGCTGCGCCCGCTGCATGTGGGTATATCCCGGCATCAAGGTGTCGATATGCTGCTCCGCCAGGGTCAAAAAGGATCCCTGCAAGTTGCTGATCAACCCCTGCACTGAGCCCAGCTGATCCCGCAGATACAGCCGCAGATCCGTACCCACCTGATCATTGCGAGAACGCCCGGTGTGCAGCCGTTTGCCGGTATCGCCAATCTTATCGATCAACGCCCGCTCCACCGCATAGTGGACATCCTCAGCCCCCGACTCTGGCACAAAGGATCCGGCCGCCACCTCCGCTTGAATGGCCCGAAGCGCGGTCAAGATCTGCTCCGCCTCTGTCATCGAGATGATGCCACAGCGGCCC
>JBHJNR010000337.1:0-10192 GCA_050330615.1 Cyanophyceae cyanobacterium | reverse complement strand
CTTGGCCTTTGACCTGGAGGCGGGCGACGGTATAGCCGTTGTCGGGGTTGTGGAAGGTGATCCGTTCCACGATGCCGGTCAGTTCGCTGTCAGGGGTGGGGGAGGATCCAGGCATGGGTTTAAGTATAAGGATCTTCTCCATAGTCTTGTTCTAACTTGCCACCTAGATAGATAGCAAAAGTGGCTCGACCAATGCTCAACAATTTGAAAGCCTTTGAGAAGTCGGAAGCTTTTTTGCAGGGTAGGCTGCTTAGAATACGCTCATGAGTAGCCAATATCTTGCTGAGGGTAAGCAATGCTCCGTCGCTTGGAACGGGTTTTGAAACTGGATGGGATCCTACGCAGCCATCCTCGACCGACTGCTCTAGCACTGGCTGGGGAACTGGAGGTGAGTGAGCGGACGGTACGGGACGATATTAGCTTTCTGAGAGACCGATTTCAGGCTCCTATTACGACCACTAAAGCTAGGGGCTTTCACTATACGGATCCGGACTGGCGATTACCGACGATCCCTCTGACCCAGGGGGAGCTGTTTGCCCTGACGCTAGGGGCCAGGATGCTGGAATCCTATGCGGGATCTGCCTATCGCTCTCAGCTCAAGTCTGCGATTGAACAGTTGGCCCAGCGGATCCCTGAGCAAGCCTGGGTGGATTTGCAGCAGTTGGCCCCAGACTACATTCTCTTTCGGGCGGGGGCAGAGCTGGAGTTGAACCCTGAGATCTGGCAGGTGTTGGAGCAGGCTTGTCAGCAGCAGCGGCGAGTTTGGATCCGCTACGCTACCCCCGGCAAAGCCATCTCAGAGCGAGAGTTGGATCCCTACATATTGCATTTTTCGCGGAGCAATCCTTATGTGACGGGGTGGTGTCAGTTGAGAGGGGAACCCCGCTGGTTTCGGGTAGACCGCATCCAGGAGATCAAGCTCTTGGAGGAACGATTTGTGGTGGATCCCACGTTTGACCGAGAGGCTCATTTGGAGTCGGCTTTTCAATATGAGGTGGGAGGGATCCCGCAGGGGATTAGCATTTGGTTCGATCCTGCCACGGCTCCTTACATTCGTGAGCGGCGCTGGCATCCCACCCAGCAGATTGAAGAACACACCGATGGATCCCTGACGTTGCGTTTGGTGGTGCGGGGGCTGAATGAGGTGAAGCGCTGGGTGCTGTTTTATGGCAAAGGGGCAGTGGTCAGGGATCCACCTGAATTGGTGGGGATGATAAAGGAGGAGATAAGGGGAATGCAGCAACGATATTGGGAGGTATGACATGGTTCAGGCTGGCAGGACGACTATGCCCGCAAGCTGGAAGACTATGAGGCGATGGGGATCCAGGAGTACTGGATTGTGGATTACCGGGCGCTGGTGGGGAAACGATAGGACTCCAAGCAGGTCTTTTGATACAGATCAGATCCTACCCAAAGGACAAAGTTAAAATGAATGGGGGTCGGTGATGCCTTCGGGAATGAGGTGAATAAGCTCATTACTAGGCGTTGAGCACTTTTAGGCAGCCAATACGGGGAAAAGTGCCTCTCTCCAGGCAGTCGGAACCAACCATTCCTATCTGCCGTTACCATTGATAGCCTTCCTAGGCGTTTTTGATACTTGACACCCTTGAGGAGAGGGGGCTAGCTTATTTGTAAGATGTATTAAGCAGCAAATAAATGACTCTCACTGTTTCGCAATCCTCCCCGACGGAAGCTCATCCCCATCAACTGGTTGTGGATCTATGTATTCCAGTCCGTGGCTCATCGCTTCCCGCAGACCACGGTTATGGGTTGCTATCGGCAATGGCTCATCAAGTCCAATTCCTCCACCAAAATCCCGAGATTGGGATCCTGACGGTGGCCGGGGTTGGGGATAAACAAGGGAAGATTCTGTTGATGCCTCAATCCCATTTGCGGATTCGGTTGCCTGTGGAGCAGGTGGGGAGGGTATATGGGCTGGCCGGAAAAAGCCTAAGGGTGGGATCCCATCTGATTCATCTGGGAATTCCCGAGATTTTGACGCTCAAAGGTTGTCACACCTTAAAGGCGAGGATCGTTACTATTAAGGGCTATCTGGAGCCAGAGGGATTTCAAAGAGCAGCTCAGAGGCAATTGACAGATTTGGGGATCCCTGGAGAGGTTGAGGTGCTGGTAGATCCAATGGGGATCCCGTTGCGCAAGACTCTCAAGATCAAGCGACATACGATTGTGGGCTTTAGCACCGTAGTACGGCATCTGTCAGAGGAAGACTCCATCAGACTCCAACAGGTGGGGCTAGGAGGACGGCGGCGGATGGGCTGTGGCTTCTTCTTGCCGAGTAAGTCAGGAGGGATCCAATAGTGTTTAAAAACTTGTTGGCAAAGTCCTTGCCAAAGAGGGATGAAGCTCAGTCGGAGCAGGAATACGCGCCGGTGAAGGGTGCCGCTAAGTTTACAGGACATATCGGGGCTGTGTTGTTGGCAGCTGAGATGCTAGTAGATAGCTTGGGGTGTGAGATTCAGCAGCAGTTGGGGTTAAAAGAATCCGATTTGGATCGCTTGGCAAGGATCATTAAGCTGGGGGCTTATTTACATGATTGGGGCAAAGCCAACCAGCATTTCCAAGAAATGGTTTATGCCAAGTCATCCGTATTAGACCCTCAGACCAAGGCAAGAGTGAATAAGAAATGGAAAGAGCACGGATCCCGACAACTGATCCGCCATGAGTTTTTGAGTGGGATCCTGGCACTACAAGTGCCTGAGTTTCGAGAATGGCTGCTGACAGAGTTTACGGAAGAAGAGTTGATAGTAGCGGTCTGGGCAGCGATAGGACATCACCTTAAGGCAGGGGTAGATGAAGGTGGCAAGGAGTCTGACAAGATTACAACCCTCCCCGATGGATCGGGATCCGAGCTTTGGGTTTATACCGATCATTCTGACTTTCAGGCAGTGCTGAGACTGGGATCCCAGAAATTGGGTTTACCTGAAAGGATACCCATCGTTGCCTCATCGAGTTGGACAAAAGAGGACTTACAAGACCATCTTCAGAGTTTGCAATGTCAATTTCGAGCCGTTGCCCAAGGACTCACCTTTGAGCAACAGGTGATGGTGGGAGCGATTAAGGCAACTGTGATTGCAGCTGATTTAGTCGGATCTTCTGTGCCCCTGCTGCAAGAGAATTTGCGGGATTGGATCCCAAGTGTTTTAAGCATGACGCTCACTGAGGGGGAACTGCAAAAATTAGTCCAACAGCGGCTGGGCGACTATCCACTACGTCCTTTTCAAGAGCAGATTGCAGCCACTTCTCATCGAGTGACGTTGGTGAAAGCAGGTTGTGGCACAGGCAAAACTATTGGAGCCTATGCTTGGGCACAGCGCTGGTCTGTAGGAAAACGCCTGTTTTTTGGTTATCCCACCACGGGTACTGCAACGCAGGGCTACCTGGACTATGCCAATGAATCCCCGATTGAGTCCCTCTTGATGCACTCACGGGCAGACATGGATCGAGAGCTTCTGTTTACAGGGGAAGGGCATGATGCCGAGGGGATCCCGGCTCGATTAGCGGCTTTTCAGACCTGGCGTAAAAAGTTAGTAGTTTGTACGGTAGATTCCATTCTGGGGCTCATTCAAAACAATCGTCGTCCCCTCTTTGCGTGGCCAGCGCTGGTGCAGTCGGCTTTTGTCTTTGATGAAGTTCATGCCTATGATGGTCGGCTCTTTGGGGCGCTCTTGCAGTTCTTGCGTGTGTTTCGGGGCGCGCCCATCTTGTTGATGAGTGCCAGCTTTACCCCAGGGCAATTGCAAGCTATTCGACAAGTGATGGCTGAGATCGGTGAACCGTTGGGGGATCCCATTGAAGGGCCAAAGGAACTAGAGCAATTAAAGCGGTATCAACTCCAAAGAGTTGAGGCAGAAGGAGATCCAGTTAAATCAGAGATGATCTGGGCAAAGGTGAGGGAAGCTATCGCATCAGGACAGAAAATTTTATGGGTTACTAATTCTGTATCAAGTTGCATCGAAATCTATCATTTAGCCCAACAGAAACTATCTGATCTGGAGAAGCCCATTTTGATCTATCACAGCCGTTTCCGGTACAAAGATAGAGTTAAGAAACATGAGCGGGTTATTGAGGCTTTTAAGTCCATTGATTCCGTTTTTGCTGTCACCACGCAAGTGTGTGAGATGTCGTTAGATTTGAGTGCTGATGTGCTGGTCTCAGCTATGGCTCCAGCAGCAGCTTTGATTCAGCGACTGGGACGCTTAAATCGCAGGATGACAAAGGAGAGTGAGGGATCCCGGCTGGCTCTTTTTTGTGACTGGGATAAGTCACAACCTTATAAAGCACCTGATATGGCAACAGGAGAACAACTTTTAGAATGCTTACAAGAGTATGAAAGGGTCTCGCAGCAGGATCTGGCATTGGTCGCATCTCAACTTAACCAAGAGGCTCCTGAACTCGTTAGATCAGCTTGGATCCAGGGGGATTCCTTTAGCCATCAGGATTTCTTGAGAGAAGGAGGCTACACTATCACAGTTTTACTCAGAGAAGATGAGCCAGCAATTTGGAAAGCAGCCGAACAACGAGTCCAAAAGGCTCTAGCAAGTGGAGAGATACTATCTAAAATGCAAGCCTTTCAAAGAGAATCGCAATCCTGGGCTGTGCCAATTCGGATCCCCAATAAGAAAACAGAATGGTGGGATTGGCAACGGCGAGGCTTTTATCTCGTCACAGAACTGGGCTACATAACTTATAGCGAAGAGGTGGGCACACCATGACTAAATTAACGTTTCACTTAGGGGATCCCGGCTTAACCCTCTTGCATCGAGCAGGATTAGCAGGGCTTTGGATGACTTTGAAGCAACTGAAACAAGAAATATCGCTGGATCAACGTCCTGGCTCACTGAATTGGGAATTAACCCCACGAGAAATCAAATTGAGTTGGCAAGGCAAAGATTTTGAGGTGATTGATTGGCTGCTTCGAGAGTCTTTTCAACTAAATGATGGACTAATCTCTCTGAGAGGTCTGGATTCTAACTCCATGCGTAAAGATTCACAGGTGATCGTTCACCAAGGGATCCTGGGCACTTTTTTGCAGCATGGCAAAACTCGCAAAGCCAGCGGTGATCAGACTCAAGCTCTTCTTCTTGAGGAAGATAAGCCGCCAATTATCGTCAGATATAAGGCGCTAGAAAGCTATACTCATCAGGGTTTTGCCAAAGATTTATGTGACAAGAAAGGAGAATTACTCAAAAAGTCTATTAACATTGCGGGATGGTTAAACCCTGGTGCTGCTGTACGTCACACAGCCTTTACTTCAGATACAGGTTTTGAGGAATCACCTCAGTTGGCTTTTGCCTTGCTCTATGCACCTGTTGCTTGTTACTACTACATTCTCCGCTCTCGATTGCGAGATCAACGAGCCCAGTATGCTTTGGTGATTCCTGAGATCACCAATATGGAAACCTATGCTAAGTATCGACAAGATCCTCATCTCCGTCATGCCAGCTACCAAGACTTTCATGCAACAGGTTTGGGGGATGCAGGATTAAGATTTTTGACTTATCAAAATGTGGCTGATGCTGCCCAGACTTTTCAAGTTTCTCGCTGTCAGATCCTGACATTGGGAACAGTAGCCTGGTCAAGCCAACAAAAGTCTCGCACGGATTTATTTACGGTTGAGGCAAACTATCGAGCCTGTAAAAACTATCAGATCTGTCGTAATGAACTATCTGATCGGGTGATTGCTAGAGCCAAACAAGAAGAGGGTAGCTTTGTGGCCACTAGTTTTGCTCGTGAGATGATTTCTGAGAATCTGGCGCGTGATCACCCCTGGTATACGGGCCTTGGCAGTTGGATTAATAGCAATGAACGATTCAAACAACTGAGTTATGAAAGAGGAGGCTTGTATCAAATGGTGATCAGAACAGAAATGGATCCCAGAGAGCGCTGGTTTGTGGAAGCCTGCCATGAAGCAATTCGCTATACCTACGGTCGATTATCGGCTCAGACCAAAAATCGAGGTGAAGTTGCCAATTTTGATCGTGAGACCACTCGGATCCGCACGGGGTTAGGACGATGTAAAAATGCTGGATCCTTTCGAGAGTTTATTACTGATTTTTGGTCACGGGCAGGACGGATCCCTACATTACAAGAACATTGGAGTGAATTAATGGATCTGGTGCTAGATGAGAAACAGTGGAAAAAAGCGCGGGATTTAGCTCTATTGGCTTTGGCTAGCTACAAGGGTAAAGAGAAAGAAGGGGATCCCGATGAAGTTGATGGTGAACTTGCCGATGAAGATCTGGTCGTGATTCCTGATCTTGACTGAATGAGTTGACTTGCCCTCAGAACTCCATCAGGTGTTTGATGACTCTCTTAAACTTAAGGACTGAACCATGACTTTTCACTTGTTTGGCAATATCTTGACGGGTTACGGCACTGCGGCAAATAACCGTGGTGAGAATGAGGGGAATATCACCACCCTACAAAAATTGCTCTGGAAGAACGAGGTGCATACCACGGTTTCTGCTGAGGCATTGCGGTGGGCATTGCGTTACTACTGGCAGACAGCGGGGAATGGCTATGAGGTAAACCGTCGATGGAATGATCTAACCAATGATAATGATTGGCAAACACCTACTTTTGATCCTGATCTTTACATCGATGATGATGTGCTGGGATTTATGCGGGCGGAAGGTGCAAAAGTGGATGCCTCTGATGAAAGTAGTGGCAAGGGCAAAGGTAAAAAAGCCCCTAAAGGCACCACTACAGCTCGTCGAGGGGTTTTAGAGGTCACTCGCGCGATTTCTACTCAGCCCTACAGTGGGGATATCACATTTAATGCCAAGAGTGGACAAAAGGGATCCACCTCACTCTATGGCACGGAAGTTCATGCCACCCGCTATCAATATGGGTTTGCCATGACCCCAGCCCGTTTACATCAGCAAGACAGAGTGATTGAAGTTTTGAAAGGGCTGATTTCTTTGGGAGAGGTGGCAGGTAATCACTCTCGTTTTCTCTATGATTTTGCTCCAGATAGCTTAGTGCTGAGGTGGACACATGACTTTTCACCGCGCTTGCTCTACTGCTTTGAAGAAGATGCCGATGGAGAGTTAACCATGCCCGATTTGGTGCGTCGGGTACAAGTGGGCGATATTGATCCTCAGGAATTGTGGGTGGCTGGGGCAGCGGCTGAAACCGAAGATGGGGAAAAATTGGAACAATTAGGGGCGCATGTTGATGCTGGAGTTAAATCAACGGTTACAGAGCTGACGAGCTTGATGCAAGAACAGTTGGACAAGGAGAATGAGGCATGATCCAGCTTCAGATCGAGGTGCCCATCGCTTGTTTTCGACAGTCGCGTGCCCGTGAGTTTGCCGAGACCTATCCTGTGCCGCCGCCCGCTACGGTCTATGGGATGTTACTAGCTCTGATTGGCGAATGGGATCGCTATCGCTATACCGGAACTCAGTTGGCAATGGCTTTAATGAGTCAACCCCAACTATCCACGGTCATTCGCACATTTCGGCGGTTCAAAAGTAAAGACATTGGGGATCCCACCAATGCCCGTCCCGACTATCAGCAGCTTTTGACCGATGTGCAGATTCTCGTGCTGGTCAAGGGATCCCTGGCAGATCAGCTAGAACAGGCTTTTGATCATCCTGAGAGCATCCTACGGTCAGGTGGACTGAGCTTGGGGGAAAGCCGAGATTTGGTCAATGCTGTTACCAGAGTCAAAGACAGTCTTCACTCTGGGCAATGGCTAATTCAAGATCAAGATGGAATCCTGACTTTGCCTTACTGGGTGGATCATGTGGGTTCCCAAGGCACTCGTTGGCGACGTTATTCCCTTGTTTCTGAAGCAGTATCACCCTCAGATCTGCCTGAGTTGGCTTGGACTGAGATTCAACCTGCTTAACTTTTTCCCTTTGATGCCGTCAGGCGTGCTCTCTCATTACTCACCGTTAGGAGTTGATTGATCATGCTGACAATGCTTATGGATCCCTTGGTTCAAGCGGATCTAGATCCGATTCGGGTGTCTGCTCTACATGCGCTGGCCTATTGCCCTCGCTTGTTCTATCTGGAGGAAGTCGAAGAACTGTATACGCAGGATGCGGCGGTGTTTGCGGGGCGACGGTTACATGTTGAGCTGGAAAAGCAAGAAGGGGAGGAGTGGGAAGATTTATTCCTGGAAAGTGCTGAATTGGGCTTACGAGGACGGGTAGATGCCCTCCGCACCAGGAACGGACAAACGATTCCCTATGAGCACAAGCGGGGACGTTCAGCGCGGGATCCCCAGCATCAACCGGAAGCTTGGGAGAGTGACCGCCTCCAGATCTTGGCCTATGCCTACCTCATTGAAACCGCCCTAGGGATCCCTATCCTAGAGGGGCGAATCCGCTACCACGCCGACAATGTGCTGGTGCATGTGCCCTTGGATGATGCGGGGCGAGCTGCGGTTCGAGAGGCGATCCAAGCGGCCAGACTCTTGCGGCAATCTCCGCTTCGGCCTCCGGTGACGGAGAATGAGCGGCTCTGTGCCCGTTGTTCGTTGGCCCCTGTTTGTTTGCCCGAAGAAGCACGGCTAGCTCATGACCGGGAATGGCAGCCTGTGCGCTTGTTTCCTGAGGATGATGAGCGGCAGAGTGTGCATATTCTGGAGCCAGGGACACGGGTGGGACGCAGTGGATCCCGGATCAAAATCACCCACAAAGACCAAACCGAAGAGTTTGTAGCGGCGCAACAGACGGGGCAAGTGGTGCTACACAGCTTCTCTCAGATCTCAACCCAAGCGGTGCATTTTTGTGTTGAGGCTGGCATCGGGATCCATTTTGTTTCTGGTGGAGGGCGTTATGTGGGCAGTTTGGATCCCCGTGGGGGCAGTATTCAGCGACGGCTCCGGCAGTATCAAGCCTTGAGTGATCCGCAACTGTGCCTGCGGCTGGCTCAACAACTGGTGGTCTGCCGAGGGCAAAGCCAGCGCAAGTTTTTGATGCGCTCTGGGGGGGGATCCTCTCGTTTGCCGCAGGTGGATCAGGCGATTGAGCAGATGAAGCGGGTGCTGAAGCTGGTGAACAAGGCTGATGGGTTGGGGAGTTTGTTGGGGTTGGAGGGAAATTTGGCTGCTCTCTATTTTGGAGCATTGGCCTACGTGTTTTCGGATGGGGTGCCGGAGGAGATGCGCTTTGCGGGGCGAAATCGGCGACCGCCTAAGGATCGGTTTAATGCGTTGTTGGGGTTTGGGTATGCGTTGCTGCTCAAGGATGTCATGAATGCCATTTTGACGGTGGGGCTAGAGCCTGCTTTGGGCTTTTATCACCAGCCCCGCTCTCAGGCGGCACCGTTGGGGTTGGATTTGATGGAAATTTTTCGGGTGCCCTTGGTGGATATGCCGGTGGTGGCTTCGGTGAATCGGGGGCAATGGGATCCTGTGGCAGATTTCACCATTCGCGGACAGCAGGTGTGGCTCAGTGATGAAGGGCGCAAAAAGGCCATCTCTATTTATGAACAGCGCAAGCAGGAGAAGTGGAAGCATCCGGTGACGGGGTATTCTCTCACCTACCGACGGTTGTTGGAGTTGGAGGTACGGCTTTTGGAAAAAGAATGGATGGGTGAGGCTGGTTTGTTTGGGCAGTTGGTGGTGAGGTAAACAATGGCTGAACATAAGGTTTGCTATTTGATTTGCTACGATATTCGCTGTCCCAAACGGTGGCGAAAAGCCTACAAACTGTTGGAAAGCTACGGAGAACGAATCCAGTATTCGATCTTTCGTAGTTGGTTAACGTTGCGAGAGCGAGAAAAATTGCGCTGGGAGTTGGAGAAGATTCTCAAACCGGAGGATAGTCTTTTGATTGCTGGCATCTGTAACCGTTGTGTGCAGAGGGTGATTGCGTCGAATCGGTCTGAAAGCTGGCCGGAGCGGCAGGGTAGCTACCAAATCTTTTGAAAAACAGGGATCCCTGAGTGTGAGCGAGCTAAACACAGACCATCAGGCTGAAGGGTTGTCCTGGCAGGGATCCTGGTGGATCATGGATGGGTTGAGGTGCCTGCAAATGGCTGGTTCCTTTGCTGGGGGTTCTCTTCAGCGGTTTGCAATTGGCTGGTCGGCTGCACTTTTGGCGGATTTGGGGCAGAATAGGGCTAGATGCTTGCAAGAGGGTTCTCTGAGCCTTATTGAGCAAGGATCCCAGGCTACGGCGTGAATTTCCTTTGATTGCCGAAAGGCGTTGAGCAC
>JBHJNR010000336.1:0-4087 GCA_050330615.1 Cyanophyceae cyanobacterium | reverse complement strand
GACCAACACAAAAAGTATGGTCAGCAAAGCTGAGCACCAGCGCCACCAAGGCCGCAGGGCAAACGGCATAGTTACTCCTCAACAGGGTAAGTCCGCTTGGAACGGCCGATGGCCTACAGGCAGGATCCAACGCGACAGCGGTGACTTTTCGCATCCCGTCTTTGAAAAGAATTTGAAGATATCAGTTCCAGAGCGAAGCAGAGCAGCAATTGAAACCAACGAAAACGTAACCCCAAAGCTCAAACCACTACATCCGTAGAAGAAGCGGGTAGAGAGATGAAAAATTGACAGCTCACAGAGGTATCAGGAAGAGCTCACAGGCCCGATACCTAACTTTGGCTGGGTTGTGGGATGTTCCGGCAGCTGATGAGAGAGGGATCCAGTTCAAGTGGATTCGAGAGACTTTAGGATCTCTTAAGTTGAACCAGCTTGTAGGCTTTGGGTTGTTCCCGCGCCAGCGTGCCCTTGGGGTAGTGGTAATGGGCTGATGAGGTTAGAGACTGAAGGTTGGATCCCTGAGAGATGTCATACACTCGTTCGCTTTATCAATCGGGAGCATTTACTCTAAGAGATTTCAGATAGCAGTAAAACTGGTGTAGAACTGGTGTAGAAGAAATAAAGACAAAATCAAAGCCAGTTCCAGAAAGACTTCTGAGTGTCATGTGTTCTTGCTTTGGGAGCAAGATGCCGCAGGTTCGAATCCTGTCATCCCGATTCCCCTTATACCCCTTGGGATCCCTCATGGAAGCCTGTTATTGGTTTTGATCACAGATCTGCCATGAGAGGTCTTACTTTGAGAGTACTGGTGTCCAGTCTTTACCTTAAGCCACTTGCCCAGCAGCCCACCCAGAAGACCAGGCCCACTGAAAGTTATATCCCCCTAGCCATCCGGTCACATCGACCACTTCTCCAACACAATAAAGCCCTGGCACCGTTTTAGCCTCCATCGTTTGTGAGGACAACGCATTGCAATCGATGCCACCCACCGTGACTTCCGCCGTCCGGTACCCTTCTGTCCCATTGGGCTTGATCGCCCATTGCTGCAATTGCACGGCGAGATGTTGCCATCGTTTGACAGCTATGGAATGCAGCGGTTGTTCCGCCAGGGCTGGATCTACCACCATCGTTACGACTCGCTTGGGGAGGTGATCTCCCAAGAGGGTTTTCAGCTTCATCGTCGGATGCTGTTGTTGTTGGGAGCGCAGGATCTCAGGCAGATTGACATCTGGGAGCAAATTGACCGTAATTGTCTCACCCGGTTGCCAGTAGGAGGAAATTTGCAACACCGCTGGCCCACTGAGACCCCGATGGGTAAATAACAACCCTTCTCGAAACTGCGTGCGGTCATGGCTCACCACACTCTCTACAGCAATTCCGGCTAGGGAGGCCAAGCGTTCTTTATCTTCTTTATGCAAGGTGAGGGGTACCAAACCCGCTCGGGGAGGACGCACGGGCAGGCCAAAGTGTTCGGCAATCTGATAACCCAAAGGACTAGCCCCCAGGGTCGGCATCGACAACCCACCGCAAGCCACGACTAAGGACTGACTGTGATAGGTCCCCGTTGTTGTTGTGACGACAAAATCCTGATCTCCCCGTTGTTCTACCTGCTCGATAGTTGTGTTGAGACGAATCTCGACCCCAGCCTGATCACATTCCGCCAGTAGCAGGTTGACAATATCCGACGCCCTCCCATCACAAAACAATTGGCCGAGGGTCTTTTCGTGAAAAGGGATCTGGTGTCGTTGCACCAAATCAATAAAGTCCCATTGTGTATAGCGACTGAGGGCTGATTTACAAAAATGGGGATTGTCGGAAATATACTTTTCGGGATGGATCGTGTAGTTGGTAAAGTTGCAGCGCCCGCCCCCAGAAATGAGGATCTTTTTGCCGACTCGATCCGCGTGATCGATCACAATGACCCGCCGCTGCCGTTTACCCGCTTCGATTGCACACATCAGTCCAGCTGCCCCTGCGCCGATGATCAAGACATCCGTGGTGTGAATGGTCATAGAAAGAACTCAAAGGGGCAAAAACTCGAAGGGGAGGCACAAGACTATCCTAAGCCCAGAGGCTTGCTATCCCCCGTCTCGTAGACTTTATTCGGAGGGGGTTGCGCCGGAGATCCATTGTGGGAGAACCGCTGGTCATCTTGGGTACTGTGCGGGGGCAGGTCTTACAAAATCGGGTACAAGAACTCTTGCGTTGGGTGGGGCTTGGATCCCAGTTTCATTGTTTTCTATCGGTCTTTCCCTCTCATATTCGCCTCATAGCATCTGGGGAGAGTCAATCAGGATCCCACTTTTGGTTACAAATCGCAATTATTGAGTCCCCCAAATTCCCCTGCTATGGCCTTCTCCATCAGCACAATAGACATTTCAACTTCTGTGACGTGCCAATAACCGCTATAAACAAAGGGTTGGGCTGTGAAGTGAGGTGTCATGCAGACGGTCGTTAAGACGAGCACAAACCAGACGAGCATGCCAGACAGTATCAGGCTGCGCAGGATAAGACCCAGCTGGATGGGGCTGTTGATCGCCCTGTGCGGGCTGGTTTTGACGATGGGATTGGCATCCTGTGGGGGATCCCCGTCATCCAGTCCAACGGACGGATCCTCAGGGTCACCCCGCCTGCAACAGGTGGCGGTGCCCACCGAAATCGCCCGCCTCTCCACCTACCTAGAACAGTTTTCCCCCTCAGTACAGATCACTCGTCCCCAAGCGGATCAAGTGATATCTGGCAATCGGGTGGAGGTCAGCGTCACGGTCAAGGACTATCCCCTGTTTAAAGATGCCGATCTGGGGCTGGGACCACACCTGCATGTGATTTTGGATAACCAGCCATACGAGGCTTACTACGACACCAGCCAGCCCTTGGTCTTCGATGATCTGGCTCTGGGATCCCATACATTGCGGGTTTTTGCGGGCACTCCCTGGTATGAGAGCTTCAAAAATGCCAGTGCCTATGATCAGGTCACCTTTCATGTCGGAGCCAAAACACCGGAGTATGTTCCGGATCCCGACCTACCGCTGTTGACCTACAGCCGGCCCAAGGGTAGTTATGGGGCTGAGCCGATTTTGTTGGACTTCTGGTTGGCCAATGCTCCCATTCGGGAAACGCTGTTGGCAGATGTCCCCTCTGACTGGCAGATCCGCTATACCCTCAATGGCCAAATTGGGTTCGTAGATCAATGGCAGCCACTCTATCTGCAAGGATTTCAACCGGGATCCAATGTGGTGGTAGTGGAGCTGGTGGATGGCCAGGGATCCCCGATTCGGAATGTTTTCAATAGTGCAGCCCGCGAGATGATCTATACACCTGGTGGTCGAGATGCCCTTTCTCGCTTAGTGCGAGGGGAACTCAAAGCCGAAGATGCCCTGTCTATCGTCCGAAAACCAGAGCCTAAGCCGCTGCCAACTCCGACTCCGGTGCCCACTTCCACTCCGGCCCCCAAGCCCACACCAACGCCAGAGCCAACCCCTAAACCCACTCCAACCCCGACCCCGACCGCAACACCCACACCTACTCCGACCCCGGAACCTACTCCAACGCCAACTCCTATACCGACTCCAACCCCGACACCCACCCCAACTCCAACCGCGACACCAACTCCAACGCCCACTCCGACTGCAACGCCCAAACCTCGTCGGACTCCCAAGCCCAAGCGAACCCCGCGACCCAACGTTCGGGCTGTTGAATCTCAGCCGATTCCCCAGATCCTGACACCGACAACACCTGAACCAAGCCCAGAGTCTACGCCTGTGGTAGAAACACCAACCCCAACTCCAGCACCCACTCCAACTCCTAGACCAAGACCAACCGCAAGGCCGATCCCTCAGTACACACCCATTCCCTACATCAAACCCACCCCTCTCCCTCGCATCACCCCGACGCCCTTTGCCCGACGGTCTCCATCTGAGACAGATCAAGCGGGGACAGATCAAGCGGGCGGCTGGCAATGGGGATCCCAGTTCCTGCCTTCTGATTTGAGGTAAAGGATGTAGAAGATAGTTAAAAGAGTTGTTTTAGATCACATCGCTATCCCGTAATTCCAGGTATAAAAATTGAAGCGGATCCGTCGAGGCCTGAA
>JBHJNR010000335.1:0-21003 GCA_050330615.1 Cyanophyceae cyanobacterium | reverse complement strand
TCGAAACCAGCCCATGATGGCTTGATAGACCCCTTCTGATGACCCAAACAGACTGACTGCCGTCAACAGGGTGAGAATGAGCGGAAAAAAGGCCAACATCCAGTTAAACGCCATCTCAGAGGCCAGCCCCGAGAGGCGATAGCGAGCTGAGTTGACCACCGCCAAGCCCAGCACCGACGCCAAAATATGAACCCGCCGTCGCATTCGCCGCAGGCCTGTTTGCACCATCCGTTGTAACCGTAGTCCAGCCAAAAGGGATCCCAACTCAAGTCATCGTTCAAGTTTATGATCGAAGCTCAACTCCTCTATGCTCACATTTTTCTCGCTCCTTTGGTTATTCCCTGGTTATCTCGCTTTACTCTTGGGTTGGGGCCGCATTAAACGATTCTGTCAGGGTAATGGACAATTCAGTTGATAGGCAGATTCCCCAAGAAGCATTACAAGCTTGCAGCATAGTGCAGGAATTGCTTGGAACTACTGTCGTTGGGGTATACCTTTTCGGTTCAGCGGTCACTGGTGGACTTCGTCTTAATAGTGATGTGGATGTATTGGTGGTTGTCAATCAACGTCCACTTGAAGCAACTCGAAGACAAGTGATCGCTAGATTAATGGAGGTTTCTGGAAGGGTCGGAAGTGCAGATTCCGTACGACCACTTGAACTCATCGTTATCAATCTCGCAGATGTTGTGCCTTGGCGTTATCCTCCCAAGCCTGAACTTGTGTATGGTGAATGGCTGAGGAAAGATTTTGAGGAGAATCGGGTGCCGAAGCCTGAACCTGACCCGGATCTTGCTATCGTGCTGACAAAAGTGAGAAAGAACAGTATCTCCATTCTTGGATCTGATGCTCACCAGCTCCTTGATCCTGTCCCAACAGAGCACCTTAAACTGGCCATCTCAGAGTCGTTACCCGGTTTGGTTCTTCAGCTAAAAGGTGATGAGCGCAATGTTTTACTCACCCTTGCCCGAATGTGGATGACAGCAGCTACCGGAGAGATTGTTCCAAAGGATGTTGCTGCAAGCTGGGCTATAGAGAAGCTGCCAAAACCATGTGGGGCTGTTCTCAACCTGGCTCGACGGGCTTATCTCGGGGAAGTCGCTGATTATTGGGATGATGATCAAGATCCCGAAGTTAGTACCCTCGTGTGTCATATGAAGCAATCAATCGAGGCTTGTCTTGGAGACCTTACCAGGGGCAAGCCCTAACGCTCACCATGCAGCAGAAATCAGGGTCTCGAAGCATGTCCGATAGACTTGCCACAATTGTGTTCTACGGTGGCCTTGGCTTGTTCTTTAGCCATGAAATGGACGCAGTAGCGCAGGCGGAATGGCGACTTCTCTACGTGCTACGTTCGATGCCGGATGAGATAGCGATGCCTGTCTTTATTGGGCTGCACGTGCCACTCTTTGGCCTCATCATATGGCTCACTCATCACTCAATGCCGCGAGTTCAATCCCTATCGCGCCTAGCCCTGGCGGCTTTTCTCGTCGTTCACGCGGGACTACACTTCCGATTATCAGACCATCCGCTGTACACGTTCGACTCCATTCTGTCTCAAACACTTATCTATGGGGGCGCTGTTTGTGGTGTCCTATATTTGGTGATGAGAGGCGGAACCCGGCTTGTGGATCCCTAGCCGACTTCTGTTTCCGTGGAGCGGTATTGGAACGAGTCGCCTAAAACTAGCATGCAGCAGATGGTGCTATACACTCCGCCGATGTTTGACGTTAGGGTTCCGTGCGCATGTCATCCCCTTCGATCATTGCGATTATGGGGAAAGATTGGACGAGTTTTTCATCACCGGTTATCAGTTTCTTGGCCGTATTCATTTCATTAACGTCCAATCGGGAGGCGGCTACCCGTCCGCGCAGTAGAAGTGCTTTCTCGGCAAGCTCATTATCCCCTTTGGCCCCATGACCTCATTTGTCTCCAGCCCCATCTTGCTGGCCTCCCATCTCAAAAAAGTGTACTGGCAGGGCAAGCGCCCGATTGAAGCGGTGCGGGATGTCTCTCTGCGCCTAGAAGTGGGGGAAGTGCTGGCCTTTCTTGGCCCCAATGGAGCGGGTAAAACCACCTCGATCAAGATGATCGCGGGGCTGATTTATCCCGATGGGGGATCTGTACAGATTGCAGACCGGGATCCCTATCGAGACTCAGGAGCCTTGGTGGAGGTGGGGGCAGTGCTGGAGGGCAATCGCAACCTCTACTGGCGGCTCACCCCTCGGCAAAATCTCACCTATTTTGGGGCGCTGCGGGGCATGAGTCGCAAGGCCGCTCGCCAGCGGGGGGATCAATTGTTGGAGCAGTTTGGCCTCAGTGATAAGCGGGATACCGCTGTTCAAACCCTGTCACGGGGGATGCAACAGAAGGTGGCCCTGGCGGTGGCGATGGTGCATAACCCCAAGCTGCTGCTGCTGGATGAACCCACCTTGGGGCTGGATGTGGAGGCCACCCAAGTGGTCAAAGCCCTGATTAAACAGATTGCGGCGGCAGGTCATGGCATTTTGTTAACCACCCATCAATTGGATATTGCGGAAGCTCTCTCTGATCGGGTGGTCATTATTCAGCAGGGGCAGATCATCGCTGAGGCTCCCACTCGCGAGCTGATTCGGCAGTTCTCTGGATCAGCCTACTCGATTGAGGTGGAGCAAGATTTGCAGCCCTGGCAGATCGAACAGGTACAGGGGCTGGGGGGGGTGATGGAGGGATCCCATCAGATCAAGTTTGTGGGAGAACCTCAGGATCTCTATCGTTTGCTGGATATTCTCAAGCCCTTGCCTCTACATAAAGTGGTCAAGGATGAAGCCGATCTGACCCAGGTATTTCTCAAACTGCTACGCCGGGATCCCGCCATTGGGAAGACTGTTTCCAGCCCTAATTTGCCTGGCCTGAAATAATCTGTTTAACCCTGCCGAGTATAGGTCTGAGACTCTATGCCCCCCTTCATCCTGAGTGCGGCAACTGTGTTGAGAGGGGCAAGACTGCATTTCCTGGTGAGCCTCTGGTACGGGTGCTCAGGGATCCCTCAGATTATGCTAAGTTGATCGATGTTCTTAAAATCGCACACTCGACATCTCGGGTGTTTTGCTTGGGTGACGGGCTTCCAGATTGATGGGATCCTCTGGGCAAAATCACGTCGGGTGGAGGTTTAACCCGCAGGAGAAACTGAATGAGCGTTGTTACATTGCCTCAATTGCTAGAGGCAGGGGTTCACTTTGGTCACAAGGCCAGCCGGTGGAACCCCAAAATGCGTCCGTATATCTTTACCGAGCGCAACGGGATCCATATTATCGATCTCGTCCAAACGGCCCAGTATATCAACCAAGCCTACGACTATATTCGGGATGCTGCTGACAGCGGCAAAAAATTTCTCTTTATCGGTACCAAGCGGCAAGCGGCTGGCATCATTGCCATCGAAGCCAAGCGGTGTGGCAGCCACTATGTCAACCACCGCTGGTTGGGGGGGATGTTGACCAACTGGACTACCATCAAAACCCGGATCGATCGCCTCAAAGAAATTGAGGAGATGGAGACCTCTGGCATGATGGATCGTCTGCCCAAGCAGGAATCCGCCAAACTGCGGCGGGAACTGGTCAAGCTAGAGCGCACCCTCGGCGGCATCAAAATGATGCGCAAGCCCCCCGATATTGTGGTGGTGGTGGATCAACGCCGCGAGTCTAATGCCATCCAAGAGTGCGTCAAACTGGGGATTCCCATCGTCTCCTTGTTGGATACCAACTGTGATCCTGACTTCAGCGATGTCTCGATCCCAGCCAATGATGATGCCATTCGTTCCATCAAGCTGATCATCAGCGTCCTAGCCAACGCCATCTATGAAGGCAAGCATGGCGAGCTAGATACCAGCGAAGATGACGAATACGACTACTCGGGCGCAATGGACGAGTATGACGATGTGGCCGACGAAGATGGAGAAGAAGGCGGGGCCGAGGAAGAATAGCCTCAGCGGCAGACCTTCTCGCCATTACCTGTGCCATCTACCTGACCTCTGGGGCGGATTGTGGTTCTATGGGTAATGTTCTCTCTGCTTTTGAGAGCCAATGAAGGTCTGCCTTTTCCTAATGATCATCTTGTTAGGCTCGTCGTTTCATGCAGCACTCCGAAACTGATGCCGCGATGATTGAGCTTGTCATCTTTGATTGCGATGGTGTGCTAGTTGACTCCGAGCGTCTGGCCATCAAGGTCGATGCGGTAGTTCTCGCACGTCTAGGTTGGGCGCTAACTGAAGAGGAGATCGTCGAACGATTCGTCGGCGTGTCCGATTCGCACTTCCGTCGGGCGATCGAGTTGCAACTGGGGCGCATACTGCCAGACGATTGGGAGGCTGAGTTTCAGCCATTGTACCGAAAGGCATTTACAGACAACCTTCGCCCTGTTGAAGGTATCCTTGGGGCGCTGAGTGACATCTCTCTACCCACCTGTGTTGCGTCAAATGGCACTCACGAGAAGATGCGCTTCACCTTAGGTCTAACCGGTCTTTACGAGCGATTCCACGGGCGTATATTCAGTGCAAGCGAGGTCGCACAAGGCAAACCCGCTCCCGATTTGTTTCTGTATGCGGCTGAGCGGATGGGTGTTTCCCCAAACGCTTGTGTGGTAGTGGAAGATAGTGTCGCGGGAGTAGCCGCCGCCCGTGCGGCAGGAATGGCTGTTTTTGCTTATGCCGGTGGTGTTACTCCCGCGAAGAAGCTGGCAGGTGCCGGGACAACGGTTTTTCGAGATATGTCTGAGCTTCCTGGTTTGCTCTCTTTGCGCTTTGGCGAGGGATCCTAACAATCCAATGCAGCGCCCACAGCAAGTATAAAGTTATCGTGGATTATCTGTGTCAGCACATCCCTGATTGACAGCGTTGTTGAAACAGCTCAGTCTCAGCGATCTGAAGCATGGCACTCACCCTCATTATCGAGTCAGGACTCCGTGGCAAAACCAAAATCAGTCCCAACTTCTCCCCCAAAGGATCCCTGGCACTATGAAGCGGCAATCGCTGAAGTGGAACGGATCATCACGGCTGTAGAGAGTGGCCAGCTGGATCTAGGAGATGTGATCGATCACTTTGTGGCAGCGACCCAAACCTTGAAGCAGTGCGAGGCTTTTTTGCAGGACAAACAAGCTCAAGTCGGTATCTTGGTGCAAACCCTTCAGGAAAACACCCTGACTCCATCAGCGAATGCCGAGAATCTTGACTCTGACGATGATGCTGATGTGGCCTTTTAAGGATTCACAACCTAAAGGTTGATGACAAATTGAGCCGGGATCCCTGAGGTTACTTGTCTATGGCGGTGAGTCCTGAATCTCAAGCCCAATCCTCTTTACTCAAACAGGGAGCTGGTTGGCGAGTGGGCTATCGGCCCGCCCATACTTTTACCGCCCTAGTGGGATCCGACCGCTGGGCTGTAGAACTGACGGCGTCTGAGTGGCAGGCTTTTGCCCACGGGCTACGCAGCCTTGAACAGGCTATGACCGAGGCTGCAACCCACTTGATGGCAGGGGAGTCGATCACCCTCGAACACACCACCAATGAGCTGACCCTGACGGCGACAGGGGATCCCAGTTCCTATCAATTATTCTTGCAATTGCACACGGGTCGCCGGGCGGAAGGGGGCTGGGATCCCGAGTCGGTGCGGCCCTTGATGCAGGCGGTTAAAACCTTGATAGGGGCTTGATGCGAGACTTGAGAGCTGAAGATCCCGAGGCACCCCCTCTACCTTTCTGTTGGTTTCTAGGTGGCGAGATACTGGATGAGATACTGGGTTGACATGAGCATCAGAGCAGCATCCTTCCGTACACTAGATCAGGGCGCAATCATCAAGAGACGAGGCTTAGGGATCTGGCGAACACTGTAGATGATCGACATGCTCGTGGTTAGCAACGCGTTGTAGCGCAGAGGTATCAAATGCTCAGACCCATTCGGATGGACGATTTGCGTCGCGCCCCGAACCAAACCATTGAGGTGGACTTTCGGCAGTTCATCGATCAGTTTGACAGTCTTGCCCCGGTGGAAGGGCGGGTGCAGTTGACCCACGGCGGAACGTTTTTGTCGGTGACGGGAGAAGTGAGCACCATCATTACCCTGGCTTGTCACCGCTGCCTGCAACAGTTCAACCATCGCCTGTATTTAGAATTTGACGAGATCCTGGTTATCGAAGAACCTGTTCAGGATCCCTTGCCCGTCGAGATGGAGATCGACAGTGAAGACTTGGCCGAGCGGATCGCCCCCCACGGCACGTTGGATGTAGGTGACTGGGTCTATCAAAACCTCCATCTCAATCTGCCCATCCAGATGGCCTGTCGTTCTGATTGCGCGGGCGTAGTCGTGGATCCCCATCTGCATCCCCCCCAAGGGGATCCCCGTTGGGCTGCGCTCAAATCCCTCAATATGTGACGTTCTCCCGACAGCAAAGCAAGCTTATGCTGCGGGCTTCTCCCACCGGAAGTGTTTTACCACTGGCTACCGGGTTCGAGCTTTTTATACTAATCAATCTCGTACTCATTAACGCACTCTCTCTGGATCTCGGCGGGTGGCAGAGGGATCCCTAGATCACAGCGGCTTCATGGGATTAGCTTGTGCTGGCTGGATAAGACTGGCTTGGCCAAGTATATACACTTGAATAATCTTCAATAATCGCAAAGAAAAGTCACTACAATCCTTTGTACTCTAGCCCTTTATGAAGTTTAGGCTGGGATCCTGAGAAAATATCGTTAGACTAGGCAAATGCCCAGTCTGTCCATTTTGGACAAAAGCTGGATCAAAGAAAGCAAGGATCACCCTTTTGGGGCCTGCTCATTCAGCCATAGCAATGGCTTGATTTCAAGTATTTTCGAGCTTTGATTCCTAGCGGGAAATAGCTTGCTCGAACTTTTGGCTCAACCTGCTCTGCGCGAACTATCAGGGGGAAAAGCAGAGTAGATCACCCTCTGATCAGTTCTACTAGACGCTCATCTTGAAAGGAGATTGTGAATGAAAATATACAATGCTGGACTCGTGCCCACTCTTTTAGTGGCCTTTCTGCTGGGATCCTGTAGTCCTGATGGGGGTGACTCCACGGAAGGGGTAGGTGCAGGATCCCAGAATCGAGTGACGATTTTTGGGGCCTTTGTGGATGAGGATGCCAGCCGTTTTCAAGAGTCGATGCAGCCCTTCATTGAGCGCACGGGCATTCAAGTGAGCTATGAGGGATCCAGTGATTTTGAGACCCTGGTGACGGTGCGGGTCGAGGGGGGAGATGCCCCCGACATTGTGGCTTTTCCTCAGCCTGGTCTGATGCAGGGACTGGCTCGGGAAGGGGCTTTGGTGCCTCTTGATGATGTCATCGATCGCGATCTGTTGGAAGCAAGCTATGCCGATTCTTGGATCGAGTTGGGCACCGTGGATGACACCTTGGTGGGGGTCTGGTATCGGGCTTCGGTCAAGAGTTTAGTCTGGTATCCCAAACAAGCCTTTGATGAGGCGGGCTATGAGATCCCTGAGACCTGGGATGAAATGATTGCCCTTAGCGACCAGATTGTGGCAGATGGCAGTACTCCCTGGTGTATCGGTATTGAGAGTGGTGGCGCTACGGGCTGGGTGGCCACTGACTGGTTGGAAGATATTGTCCTGCGCACAGCTGGGGCCGACGTCTATGACCAGTGGATCACCAATGAGCTCCCCTTTAATGCTCCCGAGATCCAAGAGGCGACGGAGATTCTAGGGGAGATCTGGCTCAATCCTGATTATGTTTTGGGGGGATCCATTGGCATCCTAACCACCCCGTTTGGGGATGCGGCCAATCCCATGCTGGAGAACCCGCCAGGGTGCTATCTCCATCGCCAGGCCAGCTTTTTGCCAGTCTTTTTGCCGGATGACATCGTGATTGGCGAGGATATCGACTTTTTCTATCTGCCTCCTATCAATGAAGAGGAGCATGGTCGCCCCGTCATGGGGGCTGGCGACGTGATGGCGATGCTCAATGATCGGCCCGAAGTTCGCGAAGTGATGCAATATCTGGCCACCGCTGAGGCGGGTCGGGCTTGGCTAGAGGCGGGTGGGTTTATCTCCCCCCACAATGAGGCTGATCTGGATTGGTACCCTGATCCGGGCACCCGTGCTCAAGCTGAATTGCTGCTGGATGCAGATACCTTCCGATTTGATGCCTCCGACATGATGCCGGGATCCGTGGGCACAGGCACCTTCTGGACAGGCATGGTGGACTATGTCAGCGGTCGCGATCTGAAGACAGTGCTGACAGAGATTGAAGACAGTTGGCCCCAGGACTAGAGGCCAAGACTAGGGGTTAGGTCGCTGTTTGTATCAGTTGGCGGGATCCCTGGGGTTTATGAATCCAAAGGGATCCATGCTTTGTTCTGATTTGGGATCTGCGGATCTTAAAGCAAGGTTTTGAAAGCGTTTTGAAAGTGGGAGTTGGGACATGGTAGAAGGGGCAAGCCCCATTGGCGAATCATCTTCCCTGCAAGGGGTGGCACGATGGTGGTCAGGGGCAGGATTGGTGGCGTTGTTGGCCACGGTGGGCTGGAGCACCGGTTTCATGCGGGATCCCAGTGCGCCTGGTTGGCAATTGCTGGTGGTGGCTTTAGCCGTCGGGGTGGTGGGGGTATGGCTGCTCTACTACTTAGCCAATGATTTGGTTTCCAAGTTCCCTCGCTCTATGGCATCAGCGTTGCGCCCCTATGTGTTTGTGGGGCCGGCCTTGCTGGTGTTGTTTGCCTATCTGATCTTCCCGACGATTCAAACCATCTACTACAGCTTTCTGGATGGGCGTTCGACCCGATTTGTCGGCTTACAAAACTATACGTTTGTCTTTACCGATCGGACGATGCAGATCGCCTTTCGCAACAATATCCTGTGGCTGGTGTTGGTGACTGGCATCAGTGTGGGGATGGGGTTGGTCATTGCGGTTCTAGTAGATCGGATCAAGTGGGAGCCGATTGCCAAATCGCTCATTTTTCTGCCGATGGCGATCTCGTTTGTGGGAGCCAGCGTCATCTGGCGGTTTGTCTATGCCTTTCAACCCGCCGGACGGCCTCAGATTGGGTTGCTCAATGCCATCTGGACAGGGTTAGGGGGGCAACCGATTGGTTGGCTACAAACCCAGCCCCTCAATACCTTTGCCCTGATCTTGATCATGATCTGGCTGCAAACGGGCTTTTGTATGGTCATCCTGTCGGCGGCAGTCAAGGCGGTGCCCAGCGAACTGATGGAAGCCGCCCGCATTGATGGAGCCACTGAAATTCAGATTTTCTTGCAGGTGATCATCCCCTACGTCCGCAAAACAGTGGTGACGGTGGCCACAACGGTGATCATTCTGGTGTTGAAGGTGTTTGACATCGTCTATGTCATGACCAGCGGCCAATTTGGCACTGAGGTGATCGCTAACCGAATGTATGCAGAGATGTTCCGGTTTCGGAACTTTGGCCGGGGCAGCGCCTTGGCGGTGATCCTGCTGTTGGCGGTGATCCCAGTCATGTTGGGCAATATTCGCAGTTGGCGAGAGGAGCGGGCGAAATGACGGCAGGAAACTTTTCTAAGCAAGAAACCAGGGATCCCAAGCCTTTTAAGAAATCTGCCATGGAACAGTTCATGGCTTGGTGGCCCTTGCGGCTGGTGATTGGCTTGATCTGCTTTATGTGGACGTTGCCCACAGCGGGCCTGTTGATCAGCTCATTTCGCCAACAGGGGGCAATTCGCACTTCGGGCTGGTGGACGGTCTTTCTCCATCCGCTGGAGTTCACCCAATGGACGCTGGCCAACTACAACTCGGTGTTAGCCAGTGATGGCATGGGGCGAGCATTTTTGAATAGCTTACTGGTGACGATTCCGGCGACGGTGATCCCCATTACGATTGCGGCCTTTGCCGCCTATGCGCTGGCTTGGATGCGGTTTCCGGGCCGACAGGTAATCTTTGGGCTGATCGTGGCTCTGATGGTGGTGCCCCTC
Source organism: Cyanophyceae cyanobacterium (assembly GCA_050330615.1). Taxonomy (GTDB): domain Bacteria; phylum Cyanobacteriota; class Cyanobacteriia; order Thermostichales; family Thermostichaceae; genus JAAUUM01. Next base: position 11,054 of record JBHJNR010000335.1, on the reverse strand, counting down.
CAGATGTCGCTGATCCCCATGTTGCGGGTCTACACCGGGCTCGGTCTGAATGGCACCTATTTGGGCATTTGGTTGGCCCATACTGGCTTTGGGTTGCCGCTGGCGGTTTACCTATTGCACAGCTCGATCTCATCGCTGCCCAAAGAGATCATCGAATCGGCTGCCATCGATGGAGCCTCTCACTTTGCCACCTTTATGCGGTTGGTTGTGCCGCTGTCAATTCCGGCCATCGCCTCTTTTGCCATCTTCCAATTTCTCTGGACATGGAACGATCTGCTGGTGGCGTTAGTCTTTTTGGGGACTCGTCCCGATGTGGCGGTGATGACGGCTCGACTCTCAGAATTAGTCGGATCCCGTGGTCAAGATTGGCATATTTTGACGGCGGGCGCATTCATCACCATGATCGTGCCCCTGATCATCTTTTTCTCCTTGCAGCGGTATTTTGTTCGGGGTCTATTGGCAGGATCTGTTAAAGGTTGACACTCCTCAATCCGCTTACGCTGTTGCGCAAGCTTCCCGCAGGGTGATTGAGGATTCTTGGCTCAGCGAATCAACTTGCCCCTCAACACCGGAGTGCTGAAGGATAGAGGTCGTCTCTCCCCAAGCGTTTTGACTGTCTAGCAGCCACGTTCCCGTATGCCCTACGGTACGCAATCCTCGTCTCAATATGTTGATCGCGGCAGCATGATCGCGCTGCAATACACAGCCACACTCACAAGCATGGGTGCGCGTACTCAGCGACTTTTTCACCATCACCCCGCAATCTGGACACTCTTGAGACGTGTAGTGGGGTGGCACTGCCACCGTGACTTTGCCGTACTTCTGGCCGAAATACTCCAGCCACAGCCGGAACTGATACCACCCCGCATCTTGAATCGCCTTGGCCAAGCAGTGATTTTTGACCATGTTTCTGATTCTCAAGTCTTCGTAGACAACCAAATCGTTAGATTGGATGACGCTAAGAGCCAGTCTCTTGGCCCTCTCCTTGCGCTGCCGACTGACTGTGAGTTCGTGCTTGGCGAGACGTTGCCGTGCTTTACCACGGTTGCTTGACCCTTTCTGTTTGCGACTCAAACGCCGCTGTAACAGGTGCCTCCGTTTCTGGGAGCGTTGATAGACCTTGGCCACAGGCTCATGATGCCCGTTGCTGTCCGTGTAGAAATGCTCCAACCCCACATCCAGACCAATGGCTTGACCTGTCGGTTGACTCTCTACTTTGACTTCAACTGAAAGCACAAACTGCACGTAGTACCCATCTGCACGTTTAACCAACCTAACCCGCTTGATGGCCTCTTCTGGGTAGAAGGCCAAGTCGTGGGTGCCAATCAGTCGTAGCTCTCCAATTCCAAACCCATCGGTAAACTTGATGCGTTTAGGATCCAAAAGCTTCCACCCAGAGGTTTTGTACTCAACTGAGCGGGAGTATTTTTTGAACTTAGGGAAGCCAACGGGGCTGACACCTTGTTTGCAGTTGGAATAGAACCTGGAAATACTCGACCATGCCTGCTCTGAACTGGACTGACGGGCTTGAGAGTTCAGTTTACCTGCCCACTCAAACTCACGGGCCAGTATTTTGCAGTGCTTGTTCAGGTCATACTTACCCATGCCCTTGTTATCCATTCAGAAGCGCAAACACTTGTTCCGCACAAACTGAGCGGTGCGAATGGCTTCATTGATGGCAGTGGCTTGGGCAGGTTTAACCCTAGCTTTGCAGTCAAGGACTATCATGATTTTATACTAACACAGTCAGCGTAAACTGTTCGCATGTGGGGCATTGAACCCCAAACGCTCACCGCTTATCCATCCCCAATCCGCTTCGCTGTAGACCGCAGGTCGTTCCTGATTGGGGTCTTTCAGCGGGCCGATAAATTGATTGAGGGCAAGGTTAACCCCTTTTCAATTGGGCTAACTGTTCTAGCTCTTCAGTCCGTTCTTGCAGTTGGATAGATAGCTGCTCACAAACGAGGTCACAGAGGCGAAAGAGGATTGGATCCGAGATTTGATAGTAGACGCTGACCCCCTGGGGATGACGGCTGACCATGCCTGCCTGAGTGAGCAGCTTGAGGTGCTTAGAGACATTGGCCTGTCCCATCTCTGTCAGGTCGATGATCTGCGAGACGCTTTTGGATCCGCTCTTGAGGGTGCAGAGAATTTGCAAACGGCTGACCTCAGACAGCACCTTAAAATAATCAGCAATGCGGGCCAGCGCAGCGGGTGGAATGTTGATAGTAGAACAGTCAGCCTCGGGCTCCAAGAAAGCTGAGGATGGAGATTGTCGTGAATAAGGTTGAGGCATAACAGGCATAGCGCGACTAGACATGCGTGTAGGTAAGGAGAGGAGTGAGGTCAAAAGAGATGAAGCCGCAAGAGAAATGGGATAAGGTGCAACCGATGTCATGAACCGATTCTATGAACTGATCTGATCAGGGAAAGATGGTGTCACGAAAAGGTTGCGGGGCAGAAATCACCTATTATTCATCGCTACATGGTTCTATCATATCGAAATATAGCTATACAGCAATATCAAGACTTGTATCCAGCTACTCAAATGATGCTGCCCACATCATAGTCGGATCCATCTCGCTAGAAGCTTCCTGGTAGAGTGGTGCCAATTTGATTGACGTTCCTGTTGTCAAGGATCTGCCCGATGGCTCTCCATATTTCTCGCTCTCGTCTATCTGGCCCCAACCCAAGGGGATCCCTATTCTCCCAAGTCTGGAGCTGGTTCAAGCCCTGGAGAGAATTGGATGGGGTCTTACTGGGCACCATCTTGACCTTGTCAGGACTCGGGATCCTCACCATCCATAGTGCCAGCAATCCAGAGGGGTTGTTTTGGGTGCAACAGTTGGTCATGGTTTGTCTGAGCCTGGTTCCTTGTCTCTGTCTGGCCAGATGGAATTATGAGCGGTTGTTGGGCTGGCATTGGCTGGTCTATGCACTGACCTTGGCTGGATTAGTGGCGGTGATGTTTGTGGGGGTAACGGCAGGCGGCGCAGAGCGATGGATCCCGATTTTGGGGGTGCAGGTGCAGCCGTCTGAATTTGCCAAAGTGGGGGTGATCATTACCTTGGCAGCGGTTCTACATCACTGGCCGATCCGCTCTTTTGCCCAATTGTGGATTCCTCTCGGGGTGCTTGCGCCCCCTTGGGTGCTGATTTTTTTGCAACCTAATCTCGGCACCGCTTTAGTGTTTTTGGTGATCGTCTTGACGATGGTCTATTGGGCTGGGGCTAAGGCCAGTTGGCTAATCTTGCTCTGTTCTCCGGTGGTGGGAGCGATCTTGTACGGAATCCAGGCTCAGACCGGCGGGGGATGGATGCTGTGGGCATGGCTGCTATGGAGTGTGGGCATGGCGACTTTAGCGGTGTTCTCCCTCTCTTGGCGGTGGGCAGCCCCCTTGATCTTTGGGGTAAGCAATCTGCTCTCGGGACAACTGGGGCAACTGGGTTGGGAGTTTCTCAAGCCCTATCAGCGACAGCGATTGCTTATCTTTATGGATCCCAGTCAAGACCCGTTGGGCTCCGGCTATCACCTGATTCAGTCTCGGATTGCGATTGGGGCAGGAGGACTATGGGGCCAAGGATTACGCCAGGGCACCCAAACTCAACTGGATTTCATTCCAGAACAGCATACGGACTTCATCTTTTCGGTAGTAGGGGAAGAATTGGGCTTGGTGGGGGCGTTGCTGGTGCTGGGGTTGTTGTGGGTGGCCTGTATGCGGCTGGTGCTGGTGGCCCAAAATGCTAAAGACAATTTTGGATCTCTAATTGCGGTGGGAATCCTGGCCATGATCGTGTTTCAGTCGGTGGTCAATATCGGCATGACTGTGGGATTGGCCCCGATCACGGGCTTGCCCCTACCCTTTTTGAGCTATGGCCGCTCTGCTCTGTTGACCAATTTTATTGCAATGGGGTTGGTGCAGTCGGTGATGGTGCATCGCTTCCGCACAAGTTTCTTTACGTGAACAACCACTTGAACCATCGAGATTCCTCCCACAGGGTAAAGATCGAAAGGGCAGATGGTAACCCGTAGAATCTCCGGCGGGAAGATTCCCCTTTTCTCTGCGTGCTTGGCACTCTCCTCAGTAATTTATCGGGCCAGATCATGCAAAATAGATCCGTGTCAGCTACTGGGATCCCGGAAATTTCGGTTTTTGTCGGTGTGACCAAGGGGTGGACATCACTCCAAGCCAGCATTGAGATCCTTTCCAGCGGCCGAATCCAGAGCTAAAGTAGACTGAGACTTTCAGCTCCGAACGTATAGAGTCGCAATAGACACATTTCTTGGTGGGTCTCATTGAGGATCTGAGGGTACGGCATTAGTCCATCGTTGTTTTGGCGAGAACACCTGTTGAAGCAGCTCTTGATGGAGCCGATGGGTAAACTTATTTTCTGGGCATACTGCTTACAAAAGGGACACTTGGATCTATGACTCGCGAGCTAGATATCCTCACCCGCCGTGGCGGCAATCGGGCCATTGTTGTTCGCGCTGCTGACATCACCCCGCTGGGCCAAAAGATGCAGCTCGCGCTGGATGCTCAACCCAACCAGATCCAAGAGGTTTTTAAGACCCAAAAACAGAATGGCAAGTCTCTGGCCGTTGTATTCAAGCAGATCACAGGCCGAGAACTGCCCGAAGAGTATGAGCGAGCCTATAAAAAGCAACAACTTTTTGAACTGAAGATTATTCATGCTCTGCCGATCCTAGATACGGATCTAGAGCCTGTGGATGCCGACCAAGTATCGGGGCTGATCGACCGATTCTTCTCGCTAGAGATCTGCAACCGTTACAAGATCTTGCCCATCAAAGAAGAGGATGGGGTTGTCACGGTTGGGATGTTAAATCCTGAGAATTTAGAAGCCAATGATGATGCCAAAAAGCGAGTCCAAGCCCAGCAGCTGAGATTGCGGCGAGTGGTGCTGCTGGCCATCGATTTTGACATGATGATGTCTCGATACATGGATGTCCAGGCGGATGTGATCGCAGCCTCAGCCGCCAACATCAAGCAGAAAGAAGAAGAAGTGATGATGGCGGACACCATCGCAGATCTCGATCTTGATGGCATTGAGGAGGGGGGAGATGACGATGTCAGCTCATCGCTCGAACAGCAAATGCAATCTGCAGACGATGCCCCTATCGTCAAATTGGCCAACCAGATCTTGGTCAAAGCCCTGCAAGAAGGCACCTCCGATATTCACATCGAGCCCCAAGAGGAATCGCTGCGCGTCCGGTTCCGCAAAGATGGCGTGCTGCGGCAATCGTTTGATCTACTGCCCAAAAAAATCATTCCGGCCCTGACGGCTCGATTCAAAATCATCTCTGATCTCAATATTGCCGAACGACGACAGCCCCAAGATGGTCGCATCCGACGCATTTTTCAGGGCCGCAAAGTAGACTTTCGGGTCAGCACGCTGCCTTCCCGCTACGGAGAAAAGATCGTTCTGCGGATCCTGGATAACGCCTCCACCCAATTGGGCCTCAATAAGTTGATCTCGGATGAGGAAACCCTGTCCAGTTTTCAGGAGATCGTCAAACGCCCCTTTGGCCTGATCTTAGTGACAGGGCCGACCGGATCCGGAAAAACCACCACCCTCTACTCTGCTCTGGCTGAGGTCAATGATCCTGGCGTCAACATCAGTACTGCGGAGGATCCGATCGAATACACCCTTCCGGGGCTGACCCAGGTGCAGGTGATTCGGGAAAAAGGTATGGACTTTGCCAAAATCCTGCGGGCCTTTTTGCGTCAGGATCCCGATGTGATTTTGGTAGGAGAGACCCGCGACTTAGAGACGGCAAAAACGGCTATTGAGGCTTCGCTGACCGGGCACCTAGTGTTAACCACACTGCACACCAATGATGCTCCTGGGGCAGTGGCTCGTCTGGTAGAGATGGGCATCGAACCTCACATGATCTCCAGCTCATTGCTGGGAGTCCTGGCCCAACGCTTGATGCGGCGGGTTTGTACTGAATGTCGAGTGCCTTACCATCCCACCCCTGAAGAATTGGCCCGCTATGGATTACTATCCTCCGGCAACACTGAACAGGTCACCTTTTATCGAGCCAATTCCCTCACTCCCAAAGAACTGGATGAGCATAAAAAGCTCAAGAAGCCTGTCTGTGGGAAGTGCGTCGGAGTGGGATACAAAGGTCGGGTGGGGGTTTATGAATTCATGCGCATGAACGACAGTATTGCTGATTTGATCAACAAAGAGGCCCCCACTGATGTGATCAAAGATGCGGCTGTGCAATCAGGCATGAAAACACTGCTGGCCTATAGCCTGATGTTGGTGCAGCAGGGACATACCACCCTGGAGGAAGTGGATCGAGTCACTCTGACGGATAAAGGGATCGAAGGGGAGATGAAAGCCCGAGCTCGCTCCCTGAATACCTGTCGAAATTGTGGTGCAGAACTCCACATTGACTGGATGGACTGCCCCTACTGTCTAACCCCCAAGTTTTCCTGATGGCCTAGGGGTATCGATGACTTAAATAGTCTTGGTGATTTGGTGTGATCTGAGTTTAATGGCTTGAAATAGTAATCCCCCGATTGGAGAATATGACATGGCTTTGATGGTTGAAGATTTGATGGAAGCGGTGGTGCAAAAGGGTGGCTCTGATATCCATATCTCCTGTGGACTTCCCCCCTATTTGCGGGTGGGTGGGCATCTCGAAGCCACCGAACACGAGCCGCTAACCGCAGAAGAGGTACAGCGCTTAGTTTTCTCGATGCTCAATAATACCCAGCGCAAAACCCTAGAACAGACCTGGGAGTTGGACTGCTCCTATGGGATCAGGGGGGTGGGGCGATTCCGGGTCAATGTCTACAAAGATCGGGGCACTTATGCTTGTGCCATGCGGGCCTTGTCCTCCGAGATCCCCCACATCGACAAGCTGGGCATGCCGGATATCGTTAAAGAGATGGCGAGGATCCCTCGGGGACTGGTATTAGTGACGGGGCCAACGGGTTCGGGCAAGTCCACCACGCTGGCCTCCATGCTGGATATGATCAATCGGGAGCGGGCGGAGCATATCCTCACCATCGAGGATCCAATCGAGTATGTCTATACACCTGTGAAGAGCATCATCCATCAGCGGCAGCTGGGTGAAGATACCAAGAGTTTTGCTAACGCCCTCAAAGCGGCCATGCGGGAGGATCCCGATATTATCCTGATTGGGGAATTGCGGGATCTGGAAACCATTCAGTTGGCGATTACAGCGGCAGAAACCGGCCACTTAGTCTTTGGCACCCTGCATACCTCCAGTGCCTCCCAGACGGTTGACCGGATGGTGGATGTCTTCCCCCCTGAGCAGCAGCAGCAGATCCGAGTGCAGTTGTCCAACTCCCTCCGGGCTGTGTTCTCCCAAACCCTTGCTCCTCGTTTCAATGCTAAGCCGGGTCAGTTCAACCGAGTCTTGATCCAAGAGATCATGATCGTGACCCCTGCTATCTCCAATCTCATTCGAGAGGGCAAAACCGCCCAGATCTACTCGGCCATTCAGACCGGGAGCAAGATGGGGATGCGGACGCTGGAACGACGGCTAGCTGACTTGTTTGATGAAGGGATGATTTCTTTTGATGTGGCCATGTCCAAAACCTCTCGCCCCGAAGAGTTGCAGCGACTCATTGGCACCGTCAGTCCCACCGAGCAGGCGGCGGCGGCCCGTCGTCCGGCCATGGCCGGGCGTTAACGGGATCCCTGGGTTGCTCCAGGCAAGGCGGACTGAAGGCTGATGCGAGCCTGAGAAAACAACGCCCAGAATAATGAGGATCCCAAGTTGTGCGCGCCTAGTTATTTGTGGCTAAGCTAGGCTCTAGCAAGGGATCCTTTGCGCTTAATTCTTATTCAGAATCGCTCTCATCAGCCAATAAATTTAAACAGAAGATCCAAACAAACCCATCAACAAGATCCACCCCAAGGCCATCAGAGGGATAGAACCATGCCAACCTACAAAATCAAGGGACTCCAATCAGGACAACCCGTTCGTCGGCAGCTCAGCGCTGCCACTCTTGCGGATGCCCGCAGCCAATTGCGCCAGCAGGGGATCTACGCTAAAGCCGAGGATATTCAGGAGGTCACAGGCTTCTTGACCATGCCAGACTTGGGGGAGGCTGGTCTATCCCTGATCGGTGGCGGCATCGATACTCGGGATAAGGCGGTGTTCTCTCGGCAGTTTGCGGCTTTGATCAATGCTGGGGTTTCGATGGTGCGCTCCCTGACCATCATGTCTGAGCAGACCGCCAATCCTAAGCTAAAAAAATATCTCAAACTAGTGAAGTCGGATGTGGAGACAGGTAAGAACTTGTCTGATGCGATTCGTCCCTATCCCGATGCCTTTGACAACCTCTATTGCAGTATGGTTCAGGCCGGTGAAGTGGGTGGTGTGTTGGATGAAACCCTTGATCGTCTGGCCAAACTGCTTGAAGATGTGGATAAATTGACGAAGCAGATTAAGTCTGCATTGGCCTATCCGGTAACGGTTAGTTTGCTGGCGGTATCGATCTTTGTGGGCATGGTGGTGTTTATCATTCCCACCTTTTCCAGTATTTACGATGAACTGGGGGGGGAATTGCCCGCCTTTACCCAATTTTTTGTCAACGTCAGTAAATTTCTCCGGACACCTGCCTACAGTATTGGCTTGATCTTTTTGATCACGATGATATTCTTTGCTTTTCGACAGTTTTATAGGACACCTACGGGTCGATTGGCAATCGATCAATTCTCGCTGAAAACACCCATCTTTGGAGATTTGATCCAAAAGTCAGCGGTGGCTCGTTTCTGCCGCACCTTTGGTGCTCTGACCCGTTCTGGGGTGCCAGTGCTGACCAGTTTAGAGATCTGTCGTGACACATCTGGCAACCAAGTTGTGGCCAACGCGGTGGATGCCTCTAGACAGGCTATTTCTGAAGGGGGTCAGATTGCTCCTGCCATCGATAATGCCAAAGTATTTCCACTGATGGCAGTTCAGATGATCGCGGTGGGCGAAGAAACTGGAGAACTGGATTCGATGCTAATGAAGACCGCTGACTTCTACGAATTGGAAGTTGAGCAGGCGGTCAAAGCTTTGACCAGTTTGCTAGAGCCTGCCATGATCGTTGTACTAGGGGGCATGGTGGGCTGTATTATCTTGGCGATGTACCTGCCTATGTTCGGCGTGTTTGACTTGGTGGGCTAACCTCTAGCCGGTTTAGATTTGAACCAGAGTTGAATGCGTAAAGAATGGGATCCCTGCTTAATACCAGGGATCCCATTCTTTTATGCCTCTTTTGTCATTTCCGGAGCTTTTGACAAATTCACCTTATCTCAGACTGGGGAAATCTTGATTCCCCCTAGTTTGAGATAGGAGGGCTAAAGAGATTCTAAAGGTCTGGGTTGAAACAGCTGAGCTATCGCTAGTCTGCAAGGGTACGCCCCGCTAGACCAATAGCTTGGCCCTGGCTCAATGGAGTCTAAGTCACGATTGGGGGCCATTGTTTGTAGGAGTCTCAGCATGGCCAAGAACGCTACCCCCCCTCAACTATCAGCCGTTAGCCCCCAACTTGGGCGTCATTTGGATCAAAGAGTGGGATCCCAGAGTCAGGATGAGAGGGAGACCGTGTTAGAAAAGCTGGGGGATGCCAGCACCCTGCTCAAATATGAAGTTTGCACCTGGTGGGATGGGTGCTACTACTGCCGCGACGAGGATGGCAACTGGACGCAGGTGAAGTGCTATCTATAAGTCAGTTCAGCCTATAGGATACAGCTAGCCTCAGACTTGCCCCCACAAAGGGATCCCAAATCAAGCGGTGGGGTAGCCATTGCCGCTCCTACTATCGTAGACTAATAGGCTGTGACTTAATTTCTGGATCCAAACGCAACAGGCTGAACCATGGGCAAGCGAAATATGCAGGTAATCCTGCGCCAAGAGGTGCAAGGACTAGGCAAGAAAGGCGAAATGGTGGGAGTCAAACCGGGATATGCCCGTAACTTCCTCTTTCCAACCGGCGCAGCAGTACGGGTCACCCCTGGATTGATCAAAGAGCAAGAGATGCGCAAAGAGCAAGAAAAAGCTCGGCTGCAATCCATCAAAGCTCAAGCCCTCTCCTACAAAACTGCCCTGGACACCATTGGTCGCTTTGTGCTGCGCCAAAAAGTGGGGGAAGGAGATCTTCTATTTGGAACCGTGACCAACAACGATATTGCTGAGGTGATCTTGGCCACCAGTGGTCTTGATATCGACCGCCGCAACATCAGTTTCGAGGGCGAGATCAACAAAACGGGTGTCTTCCCTGTGCAAGTGAAGCTGCATCCTGAAGTCACAGCTGAGATACGGATCCAGGTCACGCCTGAGTAAGTTTTCTCTTAATCTTCTTGTAAGCACACATTGCAGCCCTTCAAAAGACAAACAGCCCAGGAGTAAGACCTCTTGGGCTGCTTGTTATTGCTTGATAAGCCTGATTAGATGAGTGGAGGTCTTGCGAAGCAGGCTATCAGCCAACACCTCGCCACTCACGATATATCACCAAAAACGCCGAACAGTCTCCGTTTCCATCTCAGGCTCTGGCTCCATAAAGTTGGAAGAATCATAGAGGAAACGACGCACCTCATCTTCCAGGCGATAGATCTCATAGGGCTCAAGAATATTCTCTTTCTTGAGAGCCAAGAGATACCCATCTGCCATCAACCGCAGTTCATCCGGTTGGCGGTAGCCTCGATTCCAGGTTTCAACCAGAGCATCGGTCAGCGTTTGGTAATGGCGAATCAATCGGGGATCTTGGAGCATTTTCATCACCTACTGCTAAAGTGCAAAAACGATACTGGCTGACTAGAACAGGGATCTACCTTCTATAAGCATTCCCCGGATGAGGAGGACTGTCTACGATACTCAACAAGTTTTAGCGAGTTTCACGGACAGAGAAGGCTCAAGATAAACTTGTCTGGCTCATCAAGATGGGTTGCTGGATGTTACTTTCTACAGCTTAGCCTTTTCATCCCTTAACAATCATGTTTCTGTGGCCAGCCCTTCAGTTGAGACTTGCTCCGAGGGTAATTGAGATGCCCCTCTCCGTACCAAGA
>JBHJNR010000334.1:0-9637 GCA_050330615.1 Cyanophyceae cyanobacterium | reverse complement strand
GAAAATGCCTGTGGAGTCGAGGCGGCGGGGGCTGGGGTCACTCAGTCTAGCTGGCTGGCTGTGAAGCAGGAAATCCTTGGGGCGACCCAGGGAATCTCCCTGCATACCCGCTAGGGTTGTTGGGAGAGGATGTCAATCATCCCCCAGCTTGGCCCAGCTTGACTAGGATGAGGCAGGCTTCGATAGGGCATTAAGACAGGACATCTAGCCTGATCACTCACTCACATAATCCATGAGCATCCCTCTCCATCTAACCCCGGCCACCCTAGAAACACTTGACCTCGCGCCTGCCCATGAGCTGGTGCGACAGTTGCTCAAGGATCCCTCCACCTCAGCCCAGCAGGTGATTTTCTCCATCGATTATCCCCGTGCCCTAGGGGATCCCCGTGAACTGTCTGAAATCCCTGAAGTGCGGCTCTGGTTTGTGCGGCTCGATGCCACCTATCCCTGGATCCCTTATTTCTTAGATTGGCGACAAGGAGAATTGGCCCGCTATGCTGCCATGTTGATCCCTCACCAATTCAAACCCAAAGAAGGGATCCAATACAATCCTGAAGCTTTGGAGTTGTGGCTCTACAACAAAATATTTGTGTTGATCAGCTGGATGAAGCGAAATGGAATTGGGGGAATCAACGATCTAAAGAATATGGCTCTTATCTTTGGTTTTGAGATCAACGATGAATTCCTTAGAATTTGGGATGAAACTGATCCCAATCTTGGTTAACCATTGGACGAACCCCGAGTCACTCCCAATTGATTCAGGAGTTTGAGCTCTCTCCACAATTGGGATCCCGCTATCTCCCCATCGAAAAGTTGCTGATAAGCTCGCAGTGTCTTCTTCACCTGATCCGACGTTTCATTGACAAATTCCACCCGAAAATGACGGGCACCCAATCCCAGTAACCGCCCCACATAGTCAGCTCCAGTCTGAGCCTTGCTATTAAACAGGGTATTTCGACAACCAGCATCGGCTTTGAGAGTATGCTGGCTCCCCACCCGATCCCGCAATACTACCTCATGCTGATCACAGGGGCGTCCACAGTTGGTATAGTCAGTCCCCTCTGACAAGAAGGCACAGAACACACAATGCTCCATGTGAAACATAGGCATATGCTGATGAATCGTAATCTCATACCAAGCGGCAGGACTAAGAGTCAACAAATCCTGCAATTGAGAGCCATTTAAGTCATAAGAAGCCGTTATTCGTTCCAATCCATAGCGGGATCGAAAGTAATCGGCTGTGATGGGATTGGCAACATTGAGCGAAAAGTCACCGACACATCTTTGATCTTCAAAGAAAGTCAGCTGGTCATAGTTTCGGACTAGATAACCGTCTGCCGCACAAGCCTGCACTTGCTTCAGAATCCAGTGTTCCCCTGGTTTGGTGATCCGGGGTGGAGCTACCCAAATGTCAATACTGGGATCCCAAGCTTTGACTTCAGCAACAGCCTCTTGATAACGTCTTGGATCCTCATACTCACAATAGACTGTCTGGATCTCCAGCCCACTTTCCAAGACAGCCTGTAATTGCGCTGAATCCCGGACTAAAGGAATTAACTGGGGATCCATTCTGGGAGGATCAGCAGAAACCACTAGCATCAGATCAGCGACACAGGCTCCCGACAGAAGCTCCCATTGGGGTGGCTGTGAACGAAGCTGTTCTAATAACTCAATACTCTCTCGCCGTAGGCGATTCAGCTCACTCACCGGCAACATCACATCCCCTACTAGATGACAGCTCAGGGATCCCAACTGAAAAGCAGTATTGCCCAACCGCCCCAATTGGGTAGTCAGCTTCTCCACCGTTAAAGGTTTGTGGTGGGCCAGCTCCAGCGGCATCTGCGACTGGACAACGATCTCATGTCCCTGTCCATCCCGTACCACCAACCGCAAAGGGATCCCAGCCTCCCCCCAGACATCGATCTCAATCGGGCGCTGAAACTGGGGCTTTTCTCCCTCATAACTTTGCCGCAATGCTTTCTCCAAAGCCGGGTCGCTGGTTTTCCAGACCAGATCCCCCACTCGAATCTGCTCAAAGTTCAGGGATCCCTTCCCAAAAGCCAATCTGACTTTTTCCTGCCGTTGAGAGGGGATCCTATCTACTTGATAAACCCGTCCCCCTTCCTCTCCGGTAGCCACCTCGATCAGGATCCCATCCCCTGGTTTAACCGAAGCCACCAACTCTACTTCCACCTCTCGATCCAGCACCCGCGACACCTGGCCCAGATAAACGCCTCGTTTTTTGCCATAGCGAGCATGAACCAAGGACTGATTATCGATCCCTGCCAACCAGCCCGTATAAAGCCCGCGTGAGAAGCTCATTTCCAACTGATAGCGATCCTGCTCAGACACCACACCAGGGGATCCCTGCCAAGCCCGATCAATCGCCTGCCGATAAACCTGAGTCACCCCCGCCACATAATCGGGTGACTTGAGCCGTCCCTCAATCTTGAAACAGGAAATGCCAAGCTCAATCGTCTCTGGGATCAGATCCACCCCCGCCAAATCTTGTGGGCTGAGCAAATACTGCCGATCCCCTAAATCGACCTGCTGCCCATCCGCAATCAGGTCATAGGTCATCCGACACGCCTGGGCACATTCCCCTCGATTAGCCGAGCGCCCCCCCAACGCTTCACTAGTTAGGCACTGCCCTGAATAAGCCACACATAAAGCCCCATGCACAAATATCTCTAATGGAAATGGGGATCCCTGCATCTGAGATTGCATCTTGCCAATCTCCTGCAAAGAGCACTCTCGGGCCAACACTGCCAAATTGCAGCCCAAGTCTTGTGCAAATTGGATCCCCGCTTCACTCGTGATGGTCATCTGAGTAGAGGCATGAACCGGGAAATCAGGTGATAAATGCCGCAGCAACCTCACCATTCCCACATCCTGAACAATCGCCGCATCCACCCCAGCCTTAATCAAGGACTGCAAGTAGTGCTCTGCATCCTGCAACTCACTCGGAAAAACCAACGTATTGAAGGTGACATATCCCAACACCCCCCGCTGATGCAACCATGCCATCAACTCAGGTAGATCCTGCTGGGTAAAATTCTGAGCCCGCATCCGAGCATTAAACCGATCCAAGCCAAAGTAAATGGCATCCGCACCATTCTCAACCGCAGCCTTGGCACACTCCCAATCTCCTGCCGGTGCTAAAAGCAGAGGCTGCTTGTATAGTCGCCCCTGGACGCCTTGACCGTGATGTGGAGAAATCGCTTGCATGAGAGAAGATAGGGAGTTTTCTAAACTATACCCACATCAGAATAGACGCTAAAGTCAAGGCTCCTACATCCGATAGGAGGCTTTTGAACTGGCAATAAGGGTTCAAGATGTTGCCAGTGAGGGTTGATCCAGACCCCCCCGATGCTGAATCGAATCAGGTGAAACCACCCTTTATCATAGGATCCCTAACCTTAAATAAGCGCCCTAGCCAAAAAACGGTATCGAATTCGACAAAATATTCTTTCTGAAAATACTTTTGAGAATTTCCCTTAACGTAGTTTCAGCTACTTCGACACTTTTGAGGCTAACCTATCATGGGGTGGTGAAAATCACACAACAAACAACTCAAAACTCAATTCAAGGAGTGATGGATCTCGCCCTGATCTTTGAGTTGAGTTTTGAGACAACTCCGTTGAAAACATGCTTAGGGGAATTGAACTATGCGTTACTCTCTTCGTCCACAGTTAGGAGCTAGAGCTAGTTTTGTTCGTCGGCGCGATTTTCTCAAGCGCAGTCTTTTGATGGGGGCTGCGGCCTCTAGTTCTGGGGTATTACTGTCGCTTTTAGCTTCTCATGAGGAGGTTCAGGGTCAATCCAGCACACCAGTGCAGGGGGGAACCTTTGTAGCGGTTGGGCACCAAGAAGTGCCGACCCTCAGCCCCGGGAAAGCGGTGGGAAATGTTCCTCTTTTCATCATGTACCAGCTCTACGACGGTCTGGTGGAAATTGACGAGAGTTTTGAAGTTCAGCCCGCCCTCGCTGAGTCCTGGGAGATCAGCGACGATGGCCTCACCTATACCTTTAAGTTGCGGGAAGGGGTGCTATTTCACGATGGCGAAGAGCTGAGTTCTGATGATGTCAAGTACACCTATGAGTTCTACGGGGATCCCGAAAGTGGCTCTACTATCTCAGGGCAAGCCGCTGACATCGAAAGCATCGATACGCCGGATCCCTACACGGTGGTCTTTACTCTTAGCCAACCCAATGCCACTTTCCTCCGTCTCACCGCCAACAATTACTACATCGTGCCCAAGCACTACCACGAAGATGTGGGAGAAGAAGTCTTTGAAACGCAGCCCATCGGCACGGGTGCTTTTAAGCTCAAGGAATGGCGGGCAGCAGAGTTCACTGAATTGGAAGCCTTCGATGATTACTTTCGAGGCCGTCCCAACATTGACATCTTGCGCCAAGATATCGTGCCGGAAGCCTCAGTGCGATCCATCGCTATGGAAACAGGTCAATCCGATACGATGACATGGCCACCCTTGATCGAAGATAACCTTCGTTTTCAGGCCGATACAGAAAACTTCACCACCTTTATCAGCTCCAGCCTCAGCGTCAATCACTTCCCCCTCAACAACAACCACCCCATTCTCTCTGATAAGCGGGTGCGGCAGGCCATGATGTATGCCTTTGACCGCCCTCGGCAAATTGATGATGTGCAGCAGGGAGCTGCCGCGCTAGCCACTTCCAACCTATCCCCATCGTTGGTGCAGTGGTTCGAGACCATGGTCACCACCTATGAGTATGACCCGGCCAAAGCTGAAGAACTGCTAGAAGAGGCGGGCTGGATGATGGGATCCGATGGCATTCGGGAAAAAGAGGGTCAAAAGCTGACCTTTACCTGCACCACCATCGCCGGTGATCAGGCCCGTCGTCCTCAGGCGGAGATTTTGCAGCAACAGTTTCTAGCAGTAGGGATCGATATGCAGCTGGCGGAAGCGCCCATCACTGCCATCCAGACAGGTCTGCGCAATAACACCGTCGATGCCTCTCTCTACAACTGGAACTACGGGGGCACCAATGGGGATCCCGATGCCCCCACCACTCTGCCCTCGGAAGGACGATCCAACTGGTCAAATTTCGCCAATGCCCGGGTCGATGAGCTACTCGAACTGGGTCGCCAGGAAGTCGATCCAGACCAACGGGCCGAATACTACCGCGAGATTCAACGGATTGTGGCTGACGAGGTACCCTTCCTCTTTGTCATGTATTGGGATTGGTTTACCACCTTTAGCAGCCGTATCAAAGGGCTGCCAGCATCTGCTCTAGCTGGGGACTTTATCTACAAAAAGCTTCATGAGATCTGGATTGAAGCGTAAGGGATCCCTAGCCAGCTTTGTCCCCAGTGGGGATCCTTATCCTCGCCAACACAGCCAATACCGAAACCGCCAATTATTAGGTCTAGCCAATCATGAGGTAACCCAATGGGCCGATACCTAATAGCTCGCCTTTCTCAGGGGATGGTGGTGATTCTCATTATCAGCATCATCACCTTCATCATCGTGCGCCTGATCCCTGGGGATCCCGTTGATTTACTGCTAGGCGAAGGGCAAGTCCCCATCACCGAAGCTCAGGTGGAGGCGATCCGACGGCAGTGGGGCTTAGATCGTCCGCTGTGGGAGCAGTATTTCACCTGGATGAGTAAGATGCTCACCGGCAATTTTGGCACCTCCATCATCCGCACGGGCGTGCCGGTCAACCGGATGATCTGGGAGGCTGTGCCCGTCACCGCGTTACTCAACCTGTTGGCATTGGGCATTGCCATTGCTGTAGCCATTCCAGCGGGAATCATCGCAGGTGCCCGGCGTAACTCCTGGTTTGACTACCTCCTGACTGGAGGTTCCACATTGGGGATCGCCTTGCCCAACTTTTGGCTAGCGCTAATGCTAATTATGGTATTCGGGGTGATGTTACGTTGGCTCCCGCCCTATGGGCTACGCTCCTGGCAGGGTTACATATTGCCGGTGGTGGTGCTGGCCACCGAGCAGATGGCTGTACTGGCTCGGGTCATGCGGGGGGCCATGATCGAAATTCTCAACCAGGACTACATCAAGACGGCCCGCAGCAAGGGGCTATCTGAGCGGGCTATCCTATTGGGTCATGCGGTACCCAATGCTCTACTACCCGTGGTGACGGTGATCGGGTTTCGCATCGCGTTTTTACTCAGTGGCACCATCATCATCGAATCCGTCTTTGCCTTACCAGGGATCGGGCGGTTGCTCTATGACTCCGTTTTTCGGCTGGATTACCAGGTGGCCCAGGCCATTGTCATGCTGTTATCAATTTTGGTCGTCGTCGTTAACCTGCTCACTGACCTCACCTACGCTGCCATTGATCCTCGCTTGCGCCTTCTAGCCCGCTCCCGGTAGCTTTTTTGTTCTTTCGCCTACTTAGATCAAGTTTGATCAGATTCCTCCCATGACCACCCCAATCAACCCCGTCTTAGCAGATACATCATCCCAAAAGGTCACTGGCCCGGCGGCTTACCGGGAGATCTCACCTTGGGTGCGGGCATGGCATCGCTTTCAATGCAATCACCTAGCCTTAGTGGGGCTTGGCTTCGTGATGCTATTGATTCTGGTTGCGGTGTTCGCTGATGGGCTAGCCCCCTACTCTCCAGTCGAGATCTTTGCAGGTATGAGAGGACGACCACCTTCTTCTAACCATTGGCTGGGGTTCGACCATGTGGGTCGAGATCTGCTCAGTCGAGTCATCTTTGGCACTCGGACTGCCCTGATTGTTGGATTGGGGGCCACCGGTCTTGCGGTGACCATTGGGATCCTGGTGGGAGGCCTTTCTGGTTACTTTGGGGGCTGGGTTGAGCTGGTTTTGTCTAGGCTATTGGATAGCCTCATGGCCTTTCCGACGCTGGCTTTGTTACTCATGTTGGCAGCTGTGCTTGGCCCTAGCTTGACTACGACCGTAACGGTGATTGGGCTGACCTCCTGGGCTGCCTATGCTCGGGTAGTACGCGCTGATGTCATGAGCCTGCGGGAACGAGATTTCATCTTGGCAGCTCATGCCGGAGGGGCCACCTCAAGGAGAATCTTGGTTCATCACATCCTTCCTAATGTAATGGGGCCTGTGATCGTATTGGGTAGCCTCGGGGTGGGAAACACCATCATTCTGGAATCGGCCCTGTCATTTTTGGGTTTAGGAGTCCGGCCTCCAGTCCCCTCCTGGGGAAGCATCCTCACAGACGGTCGAGCTTACATTCTCACCTACCCCCACATCGCCATTGCTCCCGGCATCATGATCGTGCTGACGGTGTTGGCGTTTAACTTCATTGGGGATGGGTTACGGGATGCCCTGGATCCCCGCCAACGAGGCTAATCCCCGCAAAAACTCTACCTATCAAGGCCCAAACCCAGCCAACCCCATTCATTGTTCTATATAACGGATCTAAACCCATGCGCATCGCAATCGGTGGCATCGCCCACGAAACCAATACCTTCTCCATCGTTCCCACAACGCTGGATGACTTTCAACAAAGGAACTATGCCGTAGATAAGGCCCTTTTGATCAAGTACACCGGCACTAAAACTGGTATTGGTGGCTTCATCGATGCCGGTCGCGATCTAAGCTACCAGATCATCCCCACCCTGATGGCCTCCGCAACCCCCGGTGGAATCGTCACGGCTGAAGCCCTCTGCACTCTAGTGGAGGGTCTAACCACCCGTCTGAAGATAATTCATTCTGAGCATCCTCTCGATGGTGTCCTACTGGCATTACATGGAGCGATGGTTTCTGAGTTGGATGACGATGGAGAAGGCTATATCCTTCGAGCTGTAAGGCAGGTAGTGGGGCCTGAAATACCGGTCATTGTGGAGCTAGATCTCCATGGAAATATCACCCCAGAGATGGTGAACCTTGCCACCGTTTGTGTGGCTTACGATGAATATCCCCACACGGATCCCTACGAGCGCGGCTACGAAGCTGGGCTATTGATGGCAAAAGTAATTCGCGGAGGCATTCAGCCCACGCCTCACGTCATCAACATCCCCCTCTTATCGGGGATGCAGCGACAGTATACCCACGCTGAGCCGATGTTGGGGCTAAAGCGACTGGCCCACGATATTGAAACGGAACGGGGCATCCTCAATGTCAGCTACCTCCCCGGCTTTCCCTACGCCGATATTCCCCCCACCAGCTTTACGATCATCGTCACCAGCGACGGGGA
This sequence comes from Cyanophyceae cyanobacterium, assembly GCA_050330615.1. Lineage (GTDB taxonomy): Bacteria > Cyanobacteriota > Cyanobacteriia > Thermostichales > Thermostichaceae > JAAUUM01. Next base: position 1,446 of record JBHJNR010000334.1, on the reverse strand, counting down.
TCCCGAGCTAGCCAAGGCAAAAGCCCAGGAATTAGCCGCCTATGTCTGGGATCGGCGAGATGACTTTGTAGCCCAGCCCGTTTTCACCGACAAGGCGATTATGATCGCCATGCAGGCTCCATCTGGCCCGATTGTCATGGCAGACAGCGGCGATAACCCTGGAGCAGGCACCCCCTGTGATGGCACCGTCCTACTGGAAGCTCTTTTGAGATTGGGGGCTAAAAAAGCAGCGGTAGGAGTCATTGCCGACCCTGAAGTCGTCAAGATCGCAACCCAGGCTGGCATTGGGGCAACGCTCTCTATCTCACTGGGTGGCAAGGTGGATCACTTACATGGGGATCCCTTACCAGTGACCGCTACGGTCAAAAGCCTGAGCAACGGCAAGTTTACCCACACGGGGCCGATGCTGACGGGGATTGAAATCGATATGGGGCCAACAGCCGTTCTGGAGCTTGCCGGAGAGAAAGGGGGATCCGTGCAAGTCATCGTCACCACTCATCGCTATCAACCCACCGACCTAGAGGTATTTCGTAGTCAGGGCATTGAACCCACCGAGCAAAAAATTCTGTCGGTCAAATCTTTGGTTCATTTTCGGGCAGCCTTCACCCCCATCGCCCAACAGATTATAGAAGTAGATACTCCTGGCTTATCTAGCCCCCATCTAGGCCGACTCACGTTCCATAATCTCAAGCGTCCCATTTATCCCTTTGATCCAGATCTCAAGTGGGCCCCTTGAGGGTTGAGAGAAGAAGAAAAAAAGCCAAACAAAAAGGATCCCAAACCAAATGGCGGGATCCTTTTTGTTGAATATTAACCTGGCACCGAGCTATTTTCCCAAGGGGCTACCCCCAGAGTATCTTCGCCGCATTAGTGTTTCACAGCCGAGTTCGGGATGGATCGGAGTGGTTCCACTAAGCCATAGGCACCAGGAAAGCTGGAGGGCAGACATGCCCTGAAAACTGCATAACAATGTCGATAATACTGCCAAGTTTGAGGTCAAGTTTGAGGTCTATTAGTACTCCTCGGCTTCACACATCACTGCGCTTCTACCTAGAGCCTATCAACGGGTGTTCTTCCCGTGACCAAAGAGTACTCATCTTGAGGTGGGCTTCCCACTTAGATGCTTTCAGCGGTTATCCACTCCGCACATGGCTACCCTGCGTTTACCGCTGGCGCGATAACAGGTACACCAGAGGTGCGTCCCTCCCGGTCCTCTCGTACTAGGGAGAGATCCTCTCAATACTCCAACGCCTGCACCGGATATGGACCGAACTGTCTCACGACGTTCTGAACCCAGCTCACGTACCGCTTTAATCGGCGAACAGCCGAACCCTTGGGACGTACTACCGCCCCAGGTTGCGATGAGCCGACATCGAGGTGCCAAACCTCCCCGTCGATGTGAACTCTTGGGGGAGATCAGCCTGTTATCCCTAGAGTAACTTTTAT
>JBHJNR010000333.1:0-4845 GCA_050330615.1 Cyanophyceae cyanobacterium | reverse complement strand
TGCGAATCGCCGCCTTGCAGTCATCTACGATCATCTCCCGCAGCGGGCAGGCCGGGGTGGTCAGCACCAGCGTAAAGGCTACCTTGTCGGACTCAATGCGAATGTCGCGGATCATGTTGAGTTCCACCAGACTGCGGCGCAGTTCGGGATCCTGGACGGGGCGCAACGCCTCCAAAATGGCAGCAGGGGTAAGGGCTGATGTGACGCTCATGGTGCTGGGAGTAAAGGGCGGGTCGGGGATCGATGCTGTGTTCGCAAAACAGAGTGATCGGCCTGTTCTTGATCCTAGACCGACTTTCGCCCTCAAACTGGCAAAATCAAGAGGTGCTTAATCAGGGATCCGGTGATAGTCCCAACTGCCGCAGCTGCTCAGCCAGCCGTTCAGCCCGTTGCCGCTCTTGTTCCAGCTGTTGAAGGGTTTGCTGCCGTTCTTGCTCAAACTGGATCTGCTGACGTTGGGAGGCTTGCCGTTCTTGTTCAAAGGCTTCTGCGGGAGTTGGGATCCTGTCCCCTTGGGGAGAAAAATAGCGCAGTTGCCCCTCACTCACCCCCAAAAAGAGCTGGAGGCTTTCGCTCCATCGCCAGCCCTGAGAGGTGGGATTGATGGGGTAATACAGGGATCCATTCAGACGAAACCCCTCAAAGTCTTGAGTGTCGGGGGAATACCAAAAATACTCTGGTGTCCGAAAGTGATTTTGATAGAGCTGCTTTTTTGCTGTCCGATCAATGCTGGCGGTGCTGTCTGACAAGAGTTCTACAATCACATCCGGATAACGCCCCTGTTCTTCCCAGACCACCCAAGAGCGGCGGGGATCCCTGTGAGTGTTGTTGACCACAAAAAAGTCTGGGCCACGAAAATCTCGGTTTTTGAGTTGTTGCCGACTGTAGTAAATCGTGAGATTAGCGCCAATAAAAAAGTCATGCCTGTCTCGCCAGAGCCACTCTAAACATGACACGAGTAGCAAAAGCTGCATGTAATGGCTGGAGCTTTCCATCTCAGGCTCATCGCTATCGAGCAGGGTGGCATCGGGCATCAAATCGGCATAGTCCTGAGCTGTCATCACCACGATTCAAGCTCCTGAGAATGAGACAGGGCAATAGTTTGATAGCTCTCTAAATCTAACACCGGGATCCCAAGTGTCGAGGGAGCCAGACTTCACAGGGCTATACTGTCGTTTCAGAGACATTTCATCACGCCCCCATGACCCAGCCTCCTTTTGCCCAGCCGATTGCCTATCCGGTCAGCCGCCACAGCGATCAGGTCGATACCTACCACGGCATTGAAGTACAAGATCCGTTTCGCTGGCTAGAGGATCCCGATTCGGAAGAAACACGGGCTTGGGTGGAGGCTCAAAATCAGTTAACCTTTGGCTATTTGGAGTCCATTCCCACTCGCGAGGCCCTTCGTGAACGACTGACAACATTATGGAATTACGCCAAATATAGTGCTCCTTTTAAGCAGGGATCCCGCTATTTCTATTTCAAGAATGATGGCCTGCAAAATCAAAGTGTGCTCTATACTCTGACCGACTTAGATGGGGAGCCGCGAGTCCTACTGGATCCCAATATCTTGTCTGAGGATGGCACGGTAGCTCTATCGGGAATGTCCATCAGTGAAGATGGCAACTATCTTGCCTATGGCACCTCAGCATCGGGATCTGATTGGCAGGAATGGCGGGTGCGCGATATCGAATCAGGTCAAGATCTGAGCGATCATCTCAAGTGGATCAAGTTTTCGGGAGCCAGTTGGACACATGATGGAGATGGCTTTTTTTATAGTCGCTACGATGAGCCTCAATCCGGATCTGAATATGAGGCGGTGAACTATTTTCAGAAGCTTTACTATCACAAACTGGGATCCCCGCAGTCTGAAGATGTCTTGATCTATGAACGCCCCGATCAAAAAGAATGGGGTTTTAGTGGCGGTGTCAGTGAGGATGGCTGCTATTTAATCATTTCGGTTTGGTTGGGTACCGAAAGCAAAAACCTGATCTTTTGGAAGGATTTAGATGATCCCCACGGGCCAGTTAAAGAACTAATTGCCACCTTTGAAGCCAGCTATGGGGTGATTGGCAATCAGGGATCCCGGTTTTGGTTGGTAACGGATCTGGAAGCTCCGCGCCGCCGGTTGATCGAGATTGATATTCTCACGCCGGGGCGATCACACTGGAAAGAATTGATCCCTCAGATGCCAGAAACTCTAGAGGGCATCTCGCTGATCAATGATCAATTGGTGGCTTTTTATCTGAAAGATGCCCATACTCAGGTCAAGTTCTACAGCTTGGATGGCAGGTATGAACAGGATTTAGAGCTGCCAGGGGTGGGATCCGCTTCAGGGTTTGGGGGCAAACGGCAGGATAGCGAAACCTTCTACACCTTCACCAGCTACACCACACCACCCACCATCTATCGCTACGATTTTGCCACCCAGACCAGCACCCTATTTCGACAGCCTGAGATCGACTTTGACCCGACCCAGTATGTTGTTGAGCAGGTGTTTGTCACCAGCCCAGATGGCACACAGGTGCCTGTCTTTATCACCCACAAGCAAGGGATCCCGTTGGATGGCAGTCATCCCACCTATCTTTATGGTTATGGCGGTTTTGGCATCTCATTGACCCCCAGCTTTTCCATCAGCACCGTGGTGTGGTTAGAGATGGGGGGGATCTTTGCGGTAGCCAACCTGCGGGGGGGCGGTGAATATGGTGAAGATTGGCATCAGGCAGGCATGAAAACTCGCAAACAAACGGTCTTTGATGACTTCATTGCCTCCGCAGAATGGCTGATCGACAAAGGCTATACCTCTTCGCAAAAACTGGCCATCGGTGGCGGCAGCAATGGCGGGCTACTGGTGGGATCCTGTCTGTCCCAACGACCCGATCTGTTTGCGGCGGCTCTCCCCTCGGTGGGGGTGATGGATATGTTGCGCTTCCATCAGTTCACCATCGGCTGGGCTTGGATGTCGGAGTATGGATCCCCAGAGGATGCCGAAGAATTCAAGACGTTGTATGGCTATTCACCGTTGCACAATCTCAAACCGGGCACCCGCTATCCCGCCACTCTGATCACCACCGCCGATCATGACGATCGGGTTGTACCCGCCCACAGCTTCAAGTTTGCAGCGGCTCTCCAGGCGGCTCACCAAGGGGATCCCCCGGTGTTGATTCGCATCGAGACCAAGGCGGGACATGGCGCGGGCAAACCGACCGCCAAAGTGATCGAAGAACAGGCGGATAAGTGGGCCTTTTTGACCCAGGTTTTAGCTATTGAAAGCCCCGATCTGTAGATCGTTTGACCTTAGGTGTAGGCGTGACTAGGGGAGATCTGAAGCCAGAGGAAGCCTGACCCGAAAGGTTGTCCGAGCTCCCAATTGACTGTTAACCTCAACGCTGCCCGCCAACAGATCGATCAGCCGTTTGATGATAGTCAAGCCCAAGCCTGTGCCTGGAATGGTGCCCACATTTCGGCCTCGATGAAAAGGGTCAAAGAGGTAGGGACGATCCTGCTCTGGGATCCCGATGCCTTGATCGCTCACCTCAAGCATAATGTGGTCTGAATAAGCTTTTAGGCGCAGATCAACCGTTTGGTGGGGCTGAGAGTATTTCATGGCATTTGAAAGCAGATTGATCAAAATAGATCGCAGCATTACGGGATCCAGATAGACCCTTTGGCTCAGATGAGATGTCTCAAAATGGATAATAGGTTGCTCTTGGGTCAATTGCATCTCTTGGGTCAATGTTTGACAAAATTGCACAATCTCCAATTCAACCGGCTGTGGTTCCAACTTGCGGGCATCGGTTTTCCCCAACAGCAAGACATCATCCAGCATCTGGGTCATGTGCTGAATATCAGATTGGATCCCTTGGGTGTAGTCATGCTGAGCCTGATCTGACAGTTGGTGACGATAGCGTTCCAGAGAAGTGACGGCGAATAGAATTGTATTTAGAGGGGTGCGAAACTCATGACAAACCATCGAGACAAACCGAGATTTCAGATCACTCAGTTCTCGTAGTTGTTGATTGGCTTGTCGTAATTCAGCCGTTCTTTCCCGGACTTTTCGTTCCAGTTCCTCTTGGTTTTGTTTGAAGATCGCCTCTGCCCATTTGCGTTGGCTAATATCTTGAAAGGTGACCACCGCCCCTACCAGTTGTCCTTGCTGATTTCGCATGGGTGTGCTGGTATATTCCACCGGAAAACAGGATCCATCTTTGCGCCAAAATACCTCATCACTGACGGAGCGAATCTGCCCATCCTGAAAAGCCAGATAGATCGGGCAACAGACCCGTGGATAGGGAGAATGATCGGCATGGGAATGATGGAGCAGATCGTGCATCGATTGCCCCACCAATTCCTCTGGTGACCACCCGATCATCCGGGCTGCGGCAGGATTGGCAAAGGTCACCTTGCCCGCTAAATCAAGACCATAGATCCCTTCACCTGCCGAGTTGAGGATCATCTCATTTTGGCGGCGGAGATGAGCCAAATCCCGATTTTGCTTCTGACACTGAGGCTGCTCTTGCCAAACAGCAGCCATCAACTGAAGGGGATCCACCAGCCCCCAGCCCTGCCCACTGGGTACCGCTATGCCCCCTTGCCCCGACTCCACCCATCTCTGAGCCGCTTGTTGCAGAGACACCGACTCTTCTAAGAGCAGTATCTTTTGACAGGGATCCCACCAGTCCACAATCTCCGACAGAGGCCGATCGGCGTACTCCTGCCACCTCTGCTCTGGCCAGCGCCAGGATCCCAGATCAGCCCGTCGCAAAATGCCGACGGGGGCAGAGCTGGCATGATGATCAGGATCCACCAGTAATAGTCCTGTGAGGCTGGGATCCTCGGTCAAGA
>JBHJNR010000332.1:0-6443 GCA_050330615.1 Cyanophyceae cyanobacterium | reverse complement strand
GACCGATCCGGAGCTGGCGGATGCAACCTATGTCGAGCCGATCACCCCGGACATCGTTGCCAAGATCATCGACAAGGAGCGCCCCGACGCCCTGCTCCCGACGATGGGGGGACAGACGGCCCTCAATGTGGCGGTGGCTTTAGCAGAATCAGGGGTTCTGGACAAGTATGGGGTGGAGCTGATCGGAGCCAAGCTGGAGGCGATCCAAAAGGCAGAAGACCGCGATCTGTTTAAACAAGCCATGCAACGGATTGGTCTAGCGGTGCCCAAGTCAGGGCTGGCCACCACGATGGAAGAAGCACGGGTGATTGCGGCTGACATTGGCTTTCCGCTGATCATCCGCCCCGCTTACACCTTGGGGGGATCCGGCGGTGGGGTGACCTACAACCAGGAAGAGTTTGAGGAGATTTGCGCATCCGGGTTGGATGCCAGTCCAGTGTCCCAAATCCTGGTGGAGGAATCGATCCTGGGATGGAAAGAATTTGAGCTGGAGGTGATGCGAGATCTAGCCGACAATGTGGTGATCATTTGTTCGATTGAAAATATCGATCCGATGGGGATCCATACGGGAGATTCCATTACCGTTGCCCCAGCCCAAACCCTGACTGATAAGGAATATCAACGGCTCCGGGATTATGCCATTGCCATCATCCGAGAGATTGGGGTGGAAACGGGGGGATCCAACGTGCAGTTTGGGGTCAATCCGGTCAATGGCGATGTGCGGATCATCGAGATGAACCCCCGCGTTTCCCGCTCCTCAGCCCTGGCCAGCAAAGCCACTGGATTCCCCATTGCCAAGATGGCGGCAAAATTGGCGGTGGGCTACACCCTGCCCGAAATCCCCAACGATATCACCCGCAAGACCCCGGCCAGCTTTGAACCCACCATTGACTATGTGGTGACCAAGATCCCTCGCTTTGCCTTCGAGAAATTTCCTGGCTCCAGCCCGGTGTTAACCACCCAGATGAAGTCGGTGGGAGAGGCGATGGCTATGGGTCGCACCTTTCAGGAATCGCTGCAAAAAGCGCTGCGGTCACTGGAGATTGATCGCTATGGCTTCGGGGCCGATAAGCCGGAGATCATGCCCTCGGTCGAAGAGATTCGCAGCAATCTGCGCACCCCCAATCCCATGCGTTTATTAACCCTGCGGTTGGCTCTTTTGGCGGGTTTCTCAGCCGAGGAAATCTTTAACCTCACCCAGATCGATCCCTGGTTTATCGACAAAATGCAGGAGCTGGTGGAGGTAGAGCAGTCTATCCAAGGCCGAGACTTGGGATCCCTGGCTCCAGAAGATTTCCGGGGCTTGAAACAGATGGGCTACAGCGACAAACAGATCGCCTTTTTGACCGGATCCCAGGAGGCCACTGTTCGGGCCCGCCGCAAAGAGCTGGGGATCCTACCCGCTTACAAAACTGTTGACACCTGTGCTGCCGAATTTGAAGCCGATACCCCCTATCAATACTCCTGTTATGACAGCGAGAGTGAGCCCTTTGTCTCCGACAAGCCCAAGGTGATGATCTTGGGGGGTGGCCCCAACCGCATCGGCCAGGGGATCGAGTTTGACTATTGCTGCTGTCATGCCGCCTACGCTCTATCAGAAATGGGCTACGAATCTGTCATGGTCAACTCCAACCCGGAGACGGTTTCCACTGACTATGACACCTCCGACCGCCTCTACTTTGAACCTCTCACCCACGAGGATGTGATGAACCTGGTGGATCAAGAGGATCCCGTCGGGATCATCGTCCAATTTGGGGGCCAGACGCCCCTGAAGTTGGCTCAATCACTAGCAGCATCCCAGGCTCCGATCTGGGGCACGTCACCAGATTCGATCGATATTGCCGAAGATCGGGAGCGGTTTGAAAAAATCCTGTGGGAACTGGATATCATTCAGCCCCAGAATGGCATCGCCCGCAGTGTGGATGAGGCGTTGGCCATTTCCCAACGGATTGGCTACCCCGTCGTGGTGCGACCCAGCTATGTGTTGGGGGGACGGGCGATGGAGATCGTCTATTCAGACCATGACTTGAAGCGCTATATGCAGCTGGCGGTGGAGGTGGATCCCGAGCGTCCAGTGCTGGTGGATCAGTTTTTGGAAGATGCTGTCGAGGTGGATGTGGATGCCATCGCCGATAAGACAGGCCGGGTGGTGATCGGGGGCATTATGGAGCACATCGAACAAGCGGGGATCCATTCTGGGGATTCGGCTTGTGTGTTGCCCAGTCGTACCCTAAGCCCGGAGGTCTTGGCCACCATCCGAGAGTGGACGGTCAAGTTGGCCCAGTCCCTCAAGGTGATCGGGCTGATCAATGTGCAGTATGCCGTCAAGGGATCCCAGGTCTATATTCTGGAGGCCAACCCACGGGCCAGCCGGACGGTGCCCTTTGTCAGCAAGGCGATTGGCCATCCTTTGGCGGGTTATGCAGCGCGGGTGATGAGCGGTGTGACCCTAGAAGAACTCAACTTCACCACCGAAGTGATTCCCAAGCATATCGCCGTCAAAGAGGCGGTGCTTCCGTTCAATAAGTTTCCGGGCACCGACACATTGCTGGGGCCTGAGATGCGCTCCACCGGCGAAGTGATGGGGCTGGATACCGATTTTGGCCGTGCTTTTGCCAAAGCTCAGATCGCAGCGGGGCAGGATTTGCCGTTACAGGGAACAGTGTTCATCACCGTCAGCGACCGGGATAAGCCGCAGGTTTTGGCGATTGCCCAAGAGTTGGCAGGACTGGGCTTTAGGCTGGTCAGCACGGGGGGCACCCAACAGTTCTTGAGCCAAGCGGGTCTGGCGGTGGACAAGGTACTGAAACTGCATGAGGGTCGTCCCCATGTGGTGGATGCCATCAAAAATCGCCAGATCCACCTGATCATCAACACCCCCAGCGGTAGCGAAGCCCAACAGGATGGACAGATGATTCGTCGCACGGCTCTGGCCTACAAAGTCCCCCTCGTCACCACCTTGGCGGGTGCGAAAGCTACGGTTGCGGCCATTCGTGCCCTGCAATTGGGGGATATCCAGGTCAAAACCTTGCAGGAGTATCACAATGGCTAAGGGGAGCTGATCAGCCTTGATGAGGATGAAGCTCCCCAAAAGCCCAACCCCAAAGCGATCAATTCCCTAGGGATCCCTTGTGAAACAGTCGGCTCGTTCAACCGTTGTGCCGCCTCTAGAACCCTCTCCCCCGAATGAGGGATCCCAACAGCCGCCAGTGGGTCGCTTGGTGGCGCAGTTTTTGCAGGAGCGAGAGCGGGATCTGGCGCGGGCCAGTCGGCGCACCTATCGCTTGGCGTTGGAGCAATTTGCCGAAGCCTGCCAGCTGCCAGTGGATCAGATTCAGCCCCTCCAGATCCAAACCTTTTTGAATGGACTCAGGGGCCGCTCCTTTCGCAATCGAGCTGGACAATGGGTTGCCCCCCCCGCCTCGCCCGCCACCTACAATCTGAAGCGGCTGGCCTTGCAACAATTTTTTGAATGGGCTGCCGGTCGCCACTATTGCCAACGGCCTCTGCCGACCGAGGCGATCCGGGCCGCTCGGCTCCCGGCTCGCTTACCCCGCGATCTAGATCGAATGCTCTTGCAACGGGTGTTGGAACGGGCCGAATTGCACTCGCTGCGCTATTTCAGCCTGATTCGGATTCTGTTGGAATGTGGGCTACGAGCGCAGGAGCTTTTAGACCTCTGCGTCCAAGACTTTCAGCTCACCCCCGAGGGATCCCTGCTGGAGGTGCGTAGTGGCAAAGGCAGTAAACCCCGAGCGGTGGCGGTGGGGGAAGGGCTGGCGGACTTGATCCAAGCTTACCTGACTGAAGAGCGGGGTCTCTATGCACCCACGGATCCCTTGTTTGTCTCTCGATCCCGGTGTCCGGCCTATCAGGGGCAACCGTTGTCCTATGATGGGCTGCGCCATATCGTTCTCAAACTGACGGTGGATGAACCCGGTCAACAGACCCCCCACCAATTTCGCCATAGTTTTGCCACGTTGCTGTTGGATCGTGGCGTTGCCCCCGAGCATATTCAACATCTCTTGGGGCATACCACTGCCGCGATGACGATGCGCTATACCCAGCGGGCCAATCTGCGGGCGGCCATCAGCCGATCTCGTGAAGTATTGGATCAGGGGCTCATTTAGGCCAGACTCGTCTGTAATCTTTGATTGCCTAGATCTAGCTCTCGCTCTCAGAGCCAAGACTAAACAGCGGCTAGGGCAAGGGATCCCTGACTGGCGGGGTTTTTGAGGCCGTCACGAAAATGCACTTCCACTTTGACGGGCTTGCCCAGCTCAAGGGCGGTGCCGAAGCAACGAGCCAAAATTTGCACTTGAAATCGGAGATTATCGTTCTGACTCATGAATTTAGGATCCTGAAACCGTAGATTTACTGGAAAATACTTCAAAAACTGAAAGTACTTCAAGAGCGAGAAGGAACTGGGAATCACCATCCCTCCATCTCCTCTTGCACATAGCCTACCGAGATGGCCGGTATAACTCTTCGGTGTAAGTACAGAAATGAAGGACTCTACCTCTGTTTTGGCCCCAATTTGCGTGGTATGGCTGAGGTTTCTAAGCGATTTAACTGAGGGGAGTAAAGTTAGGAGAGTCATGGCTGGCTCTTTCCCTGTCAACGTCTTCACAGCATCTAGTTCCATTTTTCCTTCAAGGATCCCTCAGTAGCTACCTCCGTATTTGTACGTATGTCAAAAAAGTTGTCTCGGCAAGAAGGCGACTTAATTTGTACTTTGCATCACCTTTCCTCTCCCGAGAAGCTGATAAATTTCCCGGCAATAAGGATCTGATCAGAAAACAAACAATTTGCCCCAAACTAGATCCAAGTGCAGCCCGAAAAATGCAGCCCGAAATCTGAAGACCGAAAGAGGAGTATCGACTGATGACGGGATCCCCGCAGTCCGGTGGGCAGACCAGTGCCGAACAATACGTGATCAATACCGCTCAGGCGATTGGATTGCCGATCCCAGATGAGTATCGTCAAGGAGTGATCGAAAACTATGGGCGGATTCTGCCCTTGGCTCAACTGGTAATGGATTTCCCACTCCCACCTGAGATCGAGGTGGCTCCGACCTTTCAGCCCTGATGCCCTGTTGACGGCTGGGTTGTTATGATGTCCTCTTTTTTGATCGCCCCTTATTCAGGAGATGCTCAGATGACTATGGATGCCTATTCTCTCGCCTCAGCCATCCGAGGTGGGCAGTTGTCCTCTGAGCAAGTGGTTCAGCAGAGCCTTGATCAGATCAAAACCCAGGATCGAGATCTCAATTGTTTTACGACCGTTCTGGCGGATCAGGCTTTAGCTGCTGCCCAAAAGATCGACCAGGCCATTGCCCAAGGTCAGGATCCCGGCCCGTTGGCAGGCGTGCCGTTTGCGGTCAAGAACCTGTTTGATATTCAAGGCATCGTCACCCTAGCGGGATCCCGGATCAACCAAGAGAACCCGCCCGCCACCAAAGATGCCACGGCTGTCGCCAAACTCCAGCAAGCGGGGGCCATTTTGCTGGGGGGGCTGAATATGGACGAATATGCCTATGGCTTCGTGACCGAAAACACCCATTACGGCCCAGTGCGGAACCCCCATGATCAGGATCGAATCGCCGGGGGATCCTCAGGTGGTTCGGCGGCAGCGGTGGCAGCAGGCATGGTGCCCATCAGCTTGGGCAGCGATACCAATGGATCGGTGCGGGTGCCCGCTTCTCTGTGCGGCATCTTTGGCCTCAAGCCCACCTATGGCCGGATTTCGCGGGCTGGGGTGGCTTTATTTGCCAGTAGTTTTGACCATGTGGGCCCGTTTGCCCGGTCGGTGCGAGATATTGCCCTGATGTTTGACCTCATGCAGGGGCATGACCCTGCGGATCCTGTTTCTACCCAACGGGCGGTGGATCCCTGTTTGCCCCAGTTGGATAAAGGGTTAGCAGGGCTGAAGCTGGCTCAAGCCGGGGGCTACTTTGCCAAGGGATCCCAGCCTGAGGTGCAACAAGCACTGGCTACAATCACCCAGTCCTTAGGGATCCAGCAGCAGGTAGAGATCCCAGAAGCTGCGCGGGCGCGGGCAGCAGCCTTTTTGATTACTGCCAGCGAGGGGGCCAATCTGCATCTCCATAACCTCAAGACCCGCCCCCAGGATTTTGATCCCACCACCCGAGATCGGTTTTTGGCAGGGGCTTTGCTGCCTAGTCAGTGGGTGCTCCAAGCCCAACGCTTCCGGGCCTGGTATCACCAGCAGGTGCAACAGATCTTTGAGACGGTGGATGTGTTGATCGCCCCCACCACCCCCTGTGTTGCTCCCTATATCGGGCAGACTACGATGGTGATTGATGGGGTCGAGGTGCTGACCCGTCCGAACCTGGGTCTCTATACCCAGCCACTTTCCTTTATTGGCCTTCCCGTTCTTTCGGTGCCGATACCCCAGGCGGGTGGACTGCCCATCGGGATCCA
>JBHJNR010000331.1:0-2816 GCA_050330615.1 Cyanophyceae cyanobacterium | reverse complement strand
TTGACCCGCTGGAATCTCTGTGGCTACTGCTGGATCAACCACATCACCCGCCCACCGGGATACCGTTCTTGAACTAACCCACTCTTGATTGGGGGCTATCGGGTTAGCAGTAAAAGCAGACACAATCAGGATCCCATCGGTTAGACCTCCGGTTGCGTATACTGAGTCCGTAGTTCTGGCGTCCCTTTCATGCCCCTTCGTCCCCAACGTTGGCAGATCAAAACAGCGGATCGTGATCTGGTCAAAACCCTCTCAGAGGGGATCCATCCTTTGATCGCCGAAGTGTTGGTGAATCGGGGTTTCAGCACCCCTGAACAACTGGAGCATTACCTGGATCCCACCCTGGCAGAACTGCCGGATCCCTGGTTGGATTTTGCCGATTTGCGCCCCTGTGTGGATCTGATTTTGGCTACCCTCAAAGCCGGGGATCCCATTGCCATCTGCGGTGATTACGATGCTGACGGCATGACCAGCACCGCCCTGTTGCTGAGGACCCTACGACACTTTGGGGCCACCGTCAGCTATGAGATCCCCAGCCGCATGACAGAGGGCTACGGCATCAATAGCCGCATGGTGCAGGACTTATTCGACAAGGGCACGCGGCTGATCATCACGGTGGATAACGGTATCGCCGCCCTCGAACCCATCACCCTGGCCAAATCGTTGGGGATGGGGGTGATCATCACCGACCACCATGATCTACCCCCCCAGGTGCCCCCCGCTGATGGGATCCTCAATCCCAAACTGATCCCAGAATCTTCTCCCTATCGAGGCATGGCTGGGGTGGGGGTGGCCTATCTGCTCGCCCTACAACTGGCGGAAGCGCTTGGGGATCGAGCCGCCCTAGAAATTCCGTTGCTGGACTTATTGACCTTAGGCACCATCGCAGATCTGGCTCCCCTGACCGGGATCAATCGACGCTGGGTGCAGGCGGGACTGAAGCGATTGCCGCAATCCCAGATCTTAGGGATCCGAGCCTTGATGAAGGTGACGGGACTCAACCCCGAGGCCAATGGCACCCTGGCTCCTGAGGCGATTGGATTTGGCTTGGGGCCACGCATCAATGCGGTGGGGCGGCTGTCGCAACCCCGCGTGGTGATCGAACTGTTAACCACTGAGGATCCCGATCAAGCCGAGAGCTACGCCCAGGAGTGCGAACACCTCAACCAAGAGCGGCAACGGCTCTGTCGGGAGATCGAAGCGGAGGCGGCGGAGCGGGTGGAGTCAGGTGAGTTTGATCTTCAGCGGGATCGGGTCTTGGTGATTCTGGGACAGGGCTGGCACCACGGCGTCATCGGCATCGTGGCTTCACGGCTCCTGGAGCGGACTGGTGCGCCGGTCTTCATTGGATCCCAAGAGGAGGACTCCATTCGCGGTTCGGCCCGAGGGATCCCGGAGTTCAATGTCTTTGAGGCTTTAGAAAGCTGCCGCGATCTGTTTCACAAACATGGGGGCCATCCGGCGGCAGGGGGCTTCAGTATGGGGGCAGAGCAGTGGCCCGCCCTGCAAACTCGCTTGGCCCAATTTGCCCGTCAGGTGCTGGATCCCGACCACATTCAGCCGTTGGTGCAGGTGGATGCCGAGGCCAAGCTAGAAGATATGACCCTCGATTTGTTCCAGCAATTGCAGGTGTTGCAGCCCTGCGGCATCGACAACCGCGAGCCTGTTTTCTGGAGCCGTGATGTGGAGATTAAGCGCCAACGCATCATCGGCAAAGACCAGTCCCACCTCAAGCTGCAAGTCCGCCAGGGATCCCCGCGTACCCTTGAGGTGCTCTACTGGCGAGGAGCCGCTGCCCAGCCACTGCCCGCCACAGTGGATCTGGCCTACACCCTCAAAACCAACGAATGGCAAGGCAATATCTCAATGGAGCTAGAGGTGAAAGGGATCCGCCCCGCCACCCTGCCGCTGGAGATGCCCCTCCCTATTGATCCTCACATTGCCACTCAGAACATTGCTACTCAGGACATTGCTACTCAGGACATTGCCACTCAGGACATTGCCACTCAGGGATCCCCGTCTATTGTCTATCCCAGCACCCCCAGGATCCCCCATCCTCTGCAATGGCAACCTGGCGATCCTGCCCAGTTAACCCAGGCTGAAGGCACTATCCTGCTCTATGGCTTCCGTCGCCCCCACATTTCTCAATCACGGGGCAGCCTTCACTATGACCGACCCCAATCAGGCACCCGCTACGATCTGGTCTTTTTGTGGAGCCTGCCCCCGTCCCCTCAACACTTGGCCTGGATCCTGGCCCATACCCATCCCACGGGATCCCAGCTCAAGATTGCGGTGCATCATCAGGCGATTCCAGTTCTGGCGGCAGCCACCCTCAAACAGCAACTCAAGACCTACCTGCAATCTCTCAATGAAGACTTAGTGCAAAAAGGAAAGCCAGATTCGCCCGTCCTGAATCTCCTCAAGCTGGGCCAATCGTGGTGGCTATCCCCTACCGTTCTGTTGGCGGGCTTACAACAGCTGGGAATCAACTGTGCTCCCTGGACTGTAGCGGAATCGTTAGACTCTGCCCTAGCTCACCAGCAGAAGTGGTATGGACTCAAGTATGACCAGGTAGGATCCTGGCTTCAGGATTGATAGAAAGGGCTCAAGCTTGCACCGGAGGCTGCTCAGCCTCATCCTGATCAGTCTCAGCCGTCGGTTGGCTAGCGAACTCTTCCAGCTGTGGTTCTTCGGACGGCTGGTCTGGTGTCGAGTCTACAGGCTCCGCTTCTGCCACCTCTTCTGAAACCTCTACAGGAGGATTGTTGGCCAGTTCCTCCTGCTCTCTTTCTTGTCGCTCTGCCACTTCTTTGGCA
>JBHJNR010000330.1:0-2816 GCA_050330615.1 Cyanophyceae cyanobacterium | reverse complement strand
GAGCTGGAGTTGGTGGTGGCGTCGGAGTCGGTTCCGGTGGGGGAGCCGGAGTCGGTTCTGGTGTCGGAGTCGGTTCTGGAGTGGGAGTTGGCGTCGGCTCCGGTGTGGGATCCGGAGTCGGTTCTGGCGTTGGAGTTGGGGTCGGTTCGGGTGTGGGAGTTGGAGTTGGTTCTGGAGTTTCAGTCGGGAGTGAGGCAATTGGCGTTGGCTCGACGGGATCTAGGGTGGGATCCAAGACAGTGATCCCGGATTGAGTCTGGGTTGAGAGATACCAAATGCCCCAGCTTCCGGCACCTAGCAAGACGATGAGTAGCCCGATCAAGACAGGTGTAAAGTTTCGCTCTGCTGGCGGATCTGATGAGGGAAACTGAGACTGAATGGTTGGAACAGTTGGCGTCTTCTCAACAGGTGATGGGGCTTTGGGCAGATTGCTTGTGGATGGGATAGCACTGGGTTCATCCGAGGGGGGCTGAAGGGGAACGGTGGCGGCACCCTTGAGAGGCTGATCGGGAGTGAGAGGCTGATCGGGGTTTGTTGTGGCTAAGGGTAACTGCTGGGTAATGTCTGGCTGAGTATAGGGGGCAGGAATCTCCCCCTGATGATGAAGGATAAAGTGGGTGACGGCTTCGCTGTTTTGGGCGTTTTCGGGTAGGCGTTGCACTGTCTCCAGGGCATTGCTGAGCGCCTGCATACTGATGGGCCGCTGCTCTCGATCTTTTTCGAGACAACTCATCACGATCTGCTGTAAGGCTGCTGGAATGGCGTGGGGTAACGACACCTCACTGAAGGGGCGGGGCGGCAGATGATTATGGGCATCGATCCAGGCCCAGAGAGAATCGGTTTCGGGCTTCAGTGCAGAGATGCCACAGAGCATCTCGTAGATCACCAAGCCCAACGAATAGATATCGGAGCGGTAGTCCAACACTTGGCCCCGCATTTGCTCGGGAGAGGCATAGTGAGGGGTGCCCAAAAAGCCCAAAGCCCCCGTGCCCATGGTCAAGCTCATATCACTCATCACCTTGGCGATGCCAAAGTCGAGTAACTTGACGGTCTCACCCCCGGTGCCAGAGGTGGGATCCCTGACGATATAAATATTGCTGGGCTTGATATCGCGGTGGATCACCCCCTTGATCTGGATCCCTTCCAACTCCCGCTCAAACGTATGGGCATGGTGGAGTCCGGCACACATCTGTCGAGCCAGTCGAATCACCCGTACTGGCGACATTGGGCCTTCTTTGCTGATCAGTTGGCTGAGGCTATAGCCCACTAGGGGCGCTTCCCCCAGATACTCCATCACCAAAAAAGGCTGATCTTCTTCGAGGCCATAGTCAAACACCGTGATGATGTTGGGGTGACTGCCCAACAAGATATTGACCCGAGCTTCGGCAGCAAACCGTTGCAGGACTTGATCTTCTAACTGGGGATCCACCAAGAGCCGTTGATGAAGTATTTTAATGGCGACGGTGGCGTCGAACCGCTGGGTATCTTTAGCCCGATAGACGGCTCCCATGCCCCCCTCATTCAGCCGCTGGAGCAGGCGATAGCGACCTTTAAGGAAGTGATTTTCCAGCGAAGTAGCCATGTTGGATCCTCGGACGAACGCAATAGATACGAGCAAAAGAAAGGGTTTGGCCTTTAGTCTTGACTGTACGCCCAGAAGCCAGGGCTGTCAGCTATCAAGATCACCATCGGGGTCGGCTCAGATCACAAGATTCAGCCTGATTCCCCCAACATAGTCTTTGCCCAGTGTGAGGATAGGGGCCACTTCCCAAAAAGAGGATCGGTTCGTAACATCATGAAAATTGTCTCGGGATCCCTTGGTGGGGTCAGGCATAGTCCCGGAGGAGGGAGACCAAAGAGGGGTAGTGAGCCGGGATCCCAAAGTATTCGGGATTGATGGCATCGTAGACAAAATGCGGGTTTTTGATGCAGTGATCATCCCATTCGGAGAGCTGGATCCGCCATATCGGGGCCAGTTGTCGCAGCAGTTTCACAGGCACGGGGATCCGAAAGTAGATGCGCTTTTTGAGATAGCCACAAATCTGCTCCATGCTCTCCTCATAGGTGAGGACAGGGTTGCCCAAAACCCAATCTCCGGTCAGGATCGGTTGCTGTAATAAACAGGCCACCACCTGGGCGATATCCGCCGCATGAATGAAGTGAAAGCTGGCCTCTAATTTGAGGAACCGAGCCAACGGGATCCAGGCCATCACATCAGGGATCCCTGTGGTGATGTGGGAGTAGGGGGCAGACTCGGAGCCACCAAACAAGAGGGTGGGATAAAGCGTGATCAGCCGATCGACTAATTTGACCTCAGAGCGCTGCATCAACATCTCATATTTGCTGCGAATATAGGCGGTTCCAGCCCGTCCGGCCACTTCGAGGGGATGGTGATGGCGGTCTAACAAACTGGCGGTAGAAAAATAGAGAATCTTGCGACAATGGCCCGGATCTAAGAGCTCGAACAGTCGCAATGTTTGGGTCAGATTGATGGTGGTGGCGGTGGCATCATCACTCCACCCTGCCGCCAAATGGATCAGCCCTTCTGTCTCCGAAAGCCATTCTCGATGAGCATCAATGTCGGTCATATCGCCCGTCAGGACGGTCAACTGGGATCCCTGAGCGGTCATTTTCTCGACATCTTGGGCTGTCCAGCGCAGACGAGCGGGATCCCTCACTAAGGCGATGACATGGTAAGGCGGGTCTAGGGTTGCGAATGTCTTTGCGGGATCCGGCTGAAATGGTTCAGGCTGGGATCCTGGAGTGGACATCGAGCCAGCAGTCAGGACTTTGGCGGGGGCTTGATGGAGCAGCTG
>JBHJNR010000329.1:0-14908 GCA_050330615.1 Cyanophyceae cyanobacterium | reverse complement strand
ATCCCGCAGCCGATCCTTGAGAGCTTCAGCACTAAAGCCGCCAAACACCACCGTATGGGCCGCTCCAATCCGGGCACAGGCCAGCATCGCCATCACCGCTTCGGGGATCATGGGCATATAGATCCCCACCCGATCTCCCTTCTGTACCCCCAATTGTTTGAGGGCATTGGCCATCTGGCAGACTTCCCGATGCAGCTCTCGGTAGGTCAAAACTCGCCTATCCCCCGGCTCTCCAGCCCAGATCAGGGCGGGCTTATCCCCTTTGGTAGCCAGATGTCGGTCGAGGCAATTGTGGCTGATGTTGAGCTGTCCATTGACAAACCACTGCACCTGCGGGGGATCCCATTGCAAGACGCTATCCCAGGGCTGAAACCACTCCAATTCATGCTGGGCCAACCGTCCCCAAAACCCTTCGGGATCCCGTTCCGCCTCCTGGCACAACTGCTGATAGGTCTCCCAATTGGGGATGCGGGCCTGTTGAGCAAAGTCAGGGCTGGGGAGAAAGTGACGGTTCTCGTGCAGGATGGACTCAATCGTAATGTCAGACATTGGCTTCACTCGTGCAAAGTAGGGATCCCAGACATAGCCAAATTGTCTCCCATCATTTGGCGGCTCAGGATCCGACCATAATGGTTCGACACAAATCGACGAATTGAGGCTTAGGGGATCAAAGTATCAGGATCCACTCCCAGCTGCCGCAGTTTTTCAGCCAGAAGATCTGCCCGTTGCCGCTCATGCTCAGCTTGGGCAAGTGCTTCTCCAAAACTAACGAAGGGCTTACCCTCAGGATCCCGCAGATCCAAATCCAGCCCCACCAGACCAAATCGGATTCCTAAGCGAGGACTATTCCATCCCTCCATCTCAGGAATGGGGATGAGCTCGTCCTGCTGACGCAGAAAGCCTTCTAGGGTGCCCACATCGGGATCATAGAGGTAGTACTCCTGAACCCCATAGCGCTCATAAAAGCGCAACTTCTCCAGCATCTTTCTGAACGAGTTGCCAGGAGACAAGATCTCGAAGACCACTTGCGGCGGGATCCCGTCCTCCTCCCATTGTCGATAGGATCCCCTGTCACCTTTGGGACGGCCAGAGACCACCAGAGCATCGGGGGCCACACGAATTTTAGGATCCCCTTCTACCGGATACCACAGTAGATCCCCCGCCACAAAAACGTTGGGATCCGCCCTAAACAGATAGTCGAGTCCTTCTTTGACCGTGACAATCCAGCGAAATTGCCGTGTGTTATCTGAGATCGGCTCACCATCGCAGTCAGGGTAAAGGATCTGAGGGGGAAGGGTGTGCATACGTTCAGGAGACAGGCACTCCTCTCTATTGTAGTGGCGTGAGATTTTATGATGCTAAAGCCAGATTAGACATTTCAAAACTTAAGTGTAAATACTCGCTCGAAATCACACCGCGAACCCTTTATACTAAACCCAACAACGAAGGTGCTCCTGATGTCTGTACAACTCGTACCGCAGTGTGAAAATCTCAAGGATCAAGTTGAGGCGATTTTAAGCCTTTGGCAGCAGGATCCTATCCTTCAGGGGAAGCAAGACACGACACGGATCCAATCTTCGCTCAGTAAAGCCATTTCTCCCACCTTCGAGATCGTCTTTGCGGGGGCTTTCAGCGCAGGTAAATCCATGCTGATCAATGCCCTGCTCGAAAGGGAGCTTCTCTACAGTGCTGAAGGGCACGCCACCGGAACCGAGTGCTACATCGCCTATGCAGAGACTGATCAAGAGCGAGTGGTACTGACCTTCTTGAGCGAGCATCAAGTGCGTGAACAGGTCATCGCGTTTTGTAGTCGACTCAATCTTCTCTCTCCCACCAGTTTGGACAGTACCACTTTAAAATCTCTGCATGATCAAGCTGACGCCATCATTCAGCATGAAGGGGGAAAGAGCAAGTCAGAACGGGCTAAGCAAGCGGATGCTCTGGGTTTGCTTATTGATGGATTTCAGCAGAATCAAGCCAGCATCCATCCTACCGAAAACAAAGTATTTTCGATGGAACAGTTTAATTTCAGCAATCTCAAGGAGGCGGCTGGTTTTGCTCGTCGGGGAGCCAATAGTGCTGTGCTCTGGAAAGTAGAATACTACTGCCATCATCCGTTGCTCAAAGACGGAAACGTTATCGTTGACACGCCGGGAATTGATGCTCCTGTCAAAGCAGATGCCGACCGCACCTACAACAAAATTGCCGATCCTGACACATCCGCAGTGATATGTGTATTAAAGTCAGCTGCCACGGGTGAATTAACCCAAGAAGAAACCGATTTAATCGAACGTATTCAGGCCAATGCTAGTATTCGAGATCGGGTCTTTTATGTATTTAATCGTATTGATGAAACATGGTACAATACCCAACTCAAACAAAGATTAGATAATATCGTTAGTCAGCAGTTTAAACAACTGAGAATCTTCAAAACTAGTGGCCTACTAGGGTTTTATGGATCCCAGATTAAGACTACTAAAGCAGAGGATAAATTTGGGCTAAGCACACTATTCGCTGAGAGCATCAAGGGACTGGGTGGGATAGAAGAAGTCCCTCAATTTGTGAGCGAATTCAACAAGTATTGTGGATCTGGTAAGCTAGTAGGCAGCTCATTTCGCCCGTCTATTCATGGCTATGAAACACCTCTAGAAAATTATGTTCGGATTTTAACGGAGTGGGGCCAGCCTTTGATCCAAAATATGATCAAGGATAGTGGAATCGAAGATTTTCGCTCTGGTATCACCCGCTATCTGACTGAAGAGAAGCGTCCTCAGCTCTTTGCCGCCCTAGCGGATGATTTGCAGCCTCTATGTATTGAATTGCGTAAAGCTTATCTAGATCTCTATCGACATCTTGATAGCCAGCCGCGAGAAGTAGAAGGAATGATCGCTCATGAATTACTGCTGATCAATCAACAGTTATCTCAAATTGGCAGAGATTTCAACGAACATATTGATGCGATGATCAATGATGTGATTGATGGTACTGACAAAGAATTTGAAGCAGATTTTAGAAAATTACAATCTAAGATGGTACGCCGCTTAGACGAGTTACTAGACACCTTCTCTGTAGATGATGCTTACAGCCGAGCCACTCGCAATCACCCTCGGAATTCTACCGCCCCACTGCTGGCGGTTCTCGTGGAGGCATTCTACTATCTAGCCAATGAACTGGAAGATATTTTGGTGGGATCCGCTGAGATGATTGCTGAAGGCTTTTTCCATCGCCTCAATACTGAGGTCAGAAATTCTGATTACTATCGCCAACTCTTTCGATTGCTGGGATCCGATAATGATCTAGAGAAAAAGCTGCTATTTGTAGAAGAAGTCACTCGCAGTTCTTTGATCAATGGTGCTCGGAAAGAATGTGATCGATATGTGCGAGAAAGCCCCCGATTCTATGATGAGGGAACTTTTTCAATCTACCAGTTTCGTGAGGTATTGAAGCAAACCTCTCAATCCTATGATATTTCAGCAATTAAGGATGCAGAGCCAGGGATCCGGCAATTGCTCAAGCTCGATTTTGAACCTAAGATCGGTCAGACTGTCCGGTCTCATTTCCGCCAAGAAACTAACAATACTCTTAAAACTCAGCTTTTGCCTATTGGAAAACAGGTGTCAGATGAGATTTTGCAGAAATATCCGCAAGCCAAGCATTTTATGGAGCAAACTCTCAAGAAGGAGGCTGCAGAAAAAATAGAATTAAATCAGCATCATTTAAATGCTTTAAGAGTCAATGTAGGCAACTACAATCAGGCTGTCAACGCAATTAACCTTTGCTTGCAGGCTTTACGCCTAGATCGTGAGACACTACCCTTGATTGACCACTTCGCGTTTGAAGGATTGAATCTTGATCTCAATAGAGAAGCGGTTTCAGATGAACTAGCTACTCCAGATATTCCAGAAGAAACAGAAATGATTGATGTGGTGGTGGTTGATTTAAATCCAGTTTCTGAACTAGATAGTATTCTTGATGATTTAAGATAAAATTGCTACTCATCACTTAGCCAGTTCTCACTCTTGCGAAGGTTAGATTATGCCATCAGAACAGCTTGATTTGAGTCAATACCCAGAAGGGATCCTTTCCGTCGGAGAAAAGAACTTCAAGATTGCTACCTTACTCAAGGCAGCTCAGGAGGATTTGGCAAAAAAAGAAGAGTTGAACCGTTTATTTATCTCTGCTCTACGAACAGCAGGGATCCTTGCACCTGATGATCTGTTAAATATGGCCAGTAGCCTGATCTCTCCCAAACCCGAAGAATCCATCTTACAGGAGACTAAGTGGTTCAGAGAAGGTTTGATCTGTCAAATACTGATCCCAGGAAAAAAAGAGTGGCAGGTGGGCAAAGTAAAATTGCGAATAACGATTGATTTTGAAACTGATATGACCAAAGATCCATCTTCCCTTGATGATTTGCGCAGTTAGGCCCTTCACTATGAATAGAACAATGGAGCCTGAATAATGGAAGATCAGCATTGCAATTTAGATAAATTCAATGATGGTGTTATTTCTTTTGAAGAAGAAACCTATAAAGTAGAAAGATTTATCAATTCATCAAAAGACTACTTCTTGCAATACTCTCAAATTGGCTCTAGCCTTATCAGTCATATGAGAAGTCAGGCCCAACTTAAAATTAATCTCTCTCAAAAAGATTATGCTAACTGGTTTAATGGGCAAGGGATCCCTTGTTCCATCCTTTCGCCAGATACAAACGGATGGCAAGCCGGTAAAGTCAAAATCAAAATACTTATGATAGTAGAGTTTCATCCTGATGATCCTGAGTCGTTGCTGATAGGTCACAAATCAGATAGAGAAACTCCTCAAGAATCAGAATCACCTTTGGATGATATTCGGAGCCTGGAAGAGCAAGAATGAGAGAGAAAAAGCCCTCGCAGCGGATCTCTATCCCAGCATCTGTTCGAGACTACGGATTTACAAGAGACAAGCATCAATGTCAGGGATGCGGAAAAATGGGATCCCAGTCTCAGCTCCAGATCGACCACATCATTCCTGTGGCCCAAGGGGGCAGCAATGACATCAATAATCTGCAAACACTATGCAGACAATGCAATCAACAAAAAAGAGATCGCATGGATCCCCGATTTCGACAATGACCCTGATTTGTTCAGATAGATTGCTACAGCCTTGCTTCTCTAGCAGTGTCCAGCAAATCGGTATAGCTCTTCGTCCCCAGACCAGACTGGCCATCAATAGATTGCGGTGCTTCCATTGAGTTCTATCCATTATCACATAGAGAGTTGAGCCAGGGGAAAACCGTGCTTTTAACAGAGAGGTGACGAGAGGGAACCAGTGGGTCTTGATATCTAAGGCTGTGAGTAGGCGTTGGAGAGCCTTACGCCGACCGGCAAAGGTCATGGCAACGGGCAGGAGAGTGGCCAGAGATTAGAGGTTGACAGAGTGAACAACCTGCAACAGCAAGAGCAGATGATGAAGGATGCGCCAGTGCTGGGGGGACAGTTGACGTTGGAGGTGAGTCTGGTAGGATTGGGGGAACATATTTGGTTTTGGGTAGGCTCTATCGGGTCTACCCTTTTTCGTCGTATCCCTGC
This sequence comes from Cyanophyceae cyanobacterium, assembly GCA_050330615.1. Classification (GTDB taxonomy): domain Bacteria; phylum Cyanobacteriota; class Cyanobacteriia; order Thermostichales; family Thermostichaceae; genus JAAUUM01. Next base: position 9,338 of record JBHJNR010000329.1, on the reverse strand, counting down.
AACCCCTTGCCCTGACTCCCTTTCTGCCTTCCTGTCACCCCCTCAGCCATTCTCTTCTAGCGGTGAGATGCCGTAAGGTGAAGGACTGCCCCAATCAACCCAGGGATCCCTCAACCCACCTATGGGTAAGGTAGGCTATGGATCGATCTTGACGTGATCAATATGTTGAGAGGTGAGTGGTAATGTATCCTCAGCCCCCCCGTGATGTGGCGGATCTGCCCCCAGCGCGGGAACATCCTGTCTCACTATCCACTCAAGAAACCCGTATCCTCCGCTATCCCCAATCTGACGTGGCTCGTCCTAGACCCTACTCCACAACCGCATCTTTTCCCTGGGGATCCCTGATGGTGGGCAGCATCATCTTGGGAGCCATTGCTGCTGGTAGTTGGCAGGTGTGGCAGGTGGTCTCACCAATGCTGGAGCCACCCCTGCCTCCCGCATTTGATCAGGCCAACGCTCCCCCTCCATTGCCCGCTGTTAGTTCTGGCGGTGGCAATGCAGTGGATGCTCCCCCGGTCACCGCAGATCCGGCCCCCAGCGAACCGTCTGCCGATGGCACGTTTGGCCCAGGATCCCGAGGTCAGGTGATTGAACCAATTGGATTGGCTCTGCGTAGTCAGCCCAGTGGAGATGGTGCCTATCTGGGTGGGGTTGTGATGGGGGAGACGGTGACCGTTCTAGAGCTGAGCAGCGATGGTGGCTGGCAGCGGGTGCGGCGAGAACTGAATGGCCAAGAGGGTTGGGTACGAGGCGGAAATCTGGGATCCACCAGTGTGCCGCCCCCTGCTCCGGTTGCGCCTCCGGCCCCGGCTGCTACCCCGGCTCCACCGCCGCCAGAGGCCGCCAGCAGTCCCTCAACTCCTGTCGCCCAGCCTACTGTTGCCCCAGCACCCGTCACAGCAGGATCCGGGCAGCAAGGACGCGTTCTGGTTCCCATCGGATTGGCGGTGCGGGCAGAGCCTGATTCCAACTCAGCCCAAGTAGGAGGGATCCCGGTCAATGAGGTGATCACGGTTGTGGGAGAAAGCGCTGATGGCAACTGGCAGCGAGTTCGCACCGCCAATGGCATAGAAGGATGGATCCGAGCGGGTAACTTGGGGGCACCTTGAGTTGGATCTGGGCTTGCCCTTGGTAGCTACTGAATGCTGGGATCCCTGTCGCGCCCGCCACAGTTACTGGGCCTTAGTTAGACTGGATTGCTGGCGGTCTGAGGGGGTGGGATGGCTGGGTCTGGGCAATCCGATAACAGTCACGCCCCTCTGACTTGGCTTGATACAGCGCCTGATCGGCAGCGTTAATCAACTGCTCCGCCGTCATGGGGGAGATATACTGGGCCAGACCGATGCTGATGGTAAACGGGATCCGTTGGTGATATCCAGGAGATTTTACCTGCATGGTTCTGACCAGCTCTAGGAGTCTCTCCGCTGCCTGTCGTGCTGACTCTAGCTTTGTATCGGACATCAGCACGCTAAATTCCTCTCCCCCCACTCGACCGATGGCATCGGCTTCGCGCATACAAATGCTCAGGGCAGCCGCAAAAGCTCGGAGCACCTCATCTCCGGCAGGATGGCCAAAGTGGTCGTTAATCTGTTTGAAATGATCGAGATCGATGCTCATCAAAGTCAAGGGACGAGAGTGGCGACGGATCCGCTTTACTTCGTCAGCAGCTGTCTGATGAAAGGTGTGGTGATTGAGCAGTCCTGTGAGGGAGTCTGTTCGGGCCATCAGGATCAGCTTTTCTTCTAGGCGCTTTTGATTGGTTATATCTGTAAAAGTTCGGACAAAGCCTCCCCCCGGCAACGGATCATGACTGAGTTCCACCCAACGGGTCTCTCCCCGCACTTGCTGGGAATACTGAAAATTGAAGGGGTGAACCAGATCCAGCTCTGCCAGTGCACGGTCTAACATCTCCTCGTTTTGCCCCGTCTCAGTCGCCCATACTCGGATCACGTCGCGAAAATCCTTGCCAATCCTATAGGTGCCCTCGGGCAAGACATTGATGATTTCCAGGGTCTGGTTAAAGGTGATGATCCGGTAATCTGGCCCAACCACCACGATGCCCTGGGGCAGGTGATTGAGGACGGTATCCAGCATCTCACTGCGTTTTTTGACCGTATTAGGATCGAGAATCATTGGACTTGTCACCTTAGTGCAGGTTAGTGCAGTCTGCCAGATACAAGCAGTTCATTCACTCAGGGGCAATCACTCAGGGGCAATCACTCAGGAAGGACAGTCTGGCGAATAAAAAAGGCTTGGCCAGACCAAGCAGCTTGGATAGATCGGGAGAGGCTAGGTTAAAGCCATAACCACCTGAAGTGATAGTACCCCTGAAGAGCAGGGGTGATGCGGATCCCTCTGCCAACGCCAGTCTTTTTATGCTGATTGTCGGGGGTGGGCTTATTCTAGGATTAGCGACCAGCCTGGGCTACACCAACAGGGATGAGGCAATTATGAGCTTACTGGATGATGTAAAGCAGTTTCTAGAAACCCGGTTGGAAGAGTTTTTACGAGCTCACCCCGATCTGGAACTCCAAGCCCTAGAAGAGCAACTGCGCCAACAGGAGGCGGATGCGGTACGACTGATTGCTGAGGGTCGAGCGGAGGAGCAGCGGTTGCAAAAAAGTATCGTAGCCACCGCTGAGGAGATCAAGACTTGGCATCTACGGGTGGAAAAAGCGGTGCAGGCCAATCGGACTGATCTAGCCCAAGGGGCACGGGATCGAGAGACGGCCCTCCTCAGCCAGGGCAATCAACTCTGGGGTCAGATGAAAGGGATCCAACAGCGCACCGCCCAGATGGAGATTTTGCAGCGGCAGATCCAGCAACGCCGCCAAGAGGTCAAGGTCAAGCTCGATCAACTCCGCGCCCAACAACGGGCGGAACAAAAGCCAGAAGAGACCTTTTCGGGCTGGAATAAGCCTTCGGATCCCTGGGATGAATTGGAGAAGAAGTTTCGGGAGCTGGAAGTGGATCTAGAACTGAAGAATCTTCAACAAAAGTCCTAGATGAAATTAACGCTTTCCCGACTGTATAGCCTGCTGCTCACCGCCTGTGACGATCTGCGCGGCAGCATGGATGCCAGCGAGTACAAAGAGTACATCTTTGGCATGTTGTTCCTTAAGCGGGCCAGCGATCTGTTTGATCAGCGGCGGGCGGAGTTGCGCCAGACCCTAACGGAACAGGGCATGGCGGCTGAGGACATTGAGCTAGCACTGGAAGACGCCGACAACTACTCCGGCAAATACTTTTATGTGCCGCCCCGCGCCCGCTGGAATGAGGGCTGGCAAGAGGAGGTGATTGAGGCGGGTCAGCCTAAAATCATTCATCATCCGGCGCTAAAGCACGTCAAGGTAGACGTTGGCACAACCCTGAATAAAGCCCTGGCGGCGATCGAGGAGACCAATCTGGAGGTGCTGCAAACGGTAATGCCCCACGGGGTGCTGTTTCGCGGCGGCGAGGAGCGGGAGGCCCGCAAGTACTTTATCGACCACGGCTATCTAGAGGTGATTATTGGCCTGCCCAGCAACTTGTTTTATGGCACGGGCATTCCAGCCTGTTTGTTGGTGATGAACAAGGTGGGGGCGCGGGAGCGTGACCAAGTGCTGTTTATCAATGCCGATCGCGAATACCGGGAGGGCAAGGCGCAGAACTTCCTGCGGCCCGAAGACATCGACAAAATTGTCTACGCCTACCGCACGAAGGAACCCATTCCAGCCTATGCGCGACTGGTGCCCCGGTCGGAGATTGTTGAAGAGAGCTACAACTGCAACATTCGTCGCTATGTGGACAATGCCCCGCCACCGGAACCCCACGATGTGCGGGCGCATCTGCACGGGGGCGTGCCCAGGGTGGAGCTGGAAAGTCTGGCGCACTTTTGGCAGAACTATGGGCAACTGCGAGAGGATGCTTTTGTGTCCCGAGATCAGACCTATCTCGACTTTGCGCCAGTGCTGACCAGCAAGCGCGACATTGCCGATTTTGTGGCGACGCACCTGAGCGTGACGATGCGGCACCAGCAGTTTAGGCAAACGCTGGCGGATTGGTGGCAGGCGAACCTGCCGATTGTGGAGGCGCTGGCCCCGGATGCGGCGGGTCAGGCAGCGCGGCGCAATGTCTATACCCTGCGGAGCGGTCTGTTGCGGAGCATTGAGGCGGCGCTGGCGGATCAGCAGTTGCTGACGCCGTTTCAGGTGCGGGGGGCGTTTGCCAACTATGTGGATGTGCTGAAGGCAGACTATAAGTCGATTGCGGCCAGCGGCTGGGGGCCGGAGCTGATTCCGGATGAGGATATCTTGCAGAGCCAGTTCCCGCAGGTGTTGGAGGAGCTGGAGCAGGCGCAGACGCGGCGGTTGGAGCTGCAAGCGCTCTTTGCTGCGGCGGATGAGGAGGATTTTGAGGATGCTGACGTTACGGGGGTGTTGCCCAGCGAGGAGGTAAAAAGTAAGTAAGGAGGAGCTGAAGGCCCAGAATGCTGCGTGGAAAGCCCAACTCAAGCAGGTTAAGGACTTGGCGGGCAATATTTTTGTAGAACTCAAGGAAGCGGGGCAACTGCCGACGGGGGCGAAGAAGGGCTTTTATTGCACAGAGGGCTTGACCGCGAAGGAGGGACAATTTGCCAACGGCAATCGCATTTTGGCGCTGGCGAATGAGGTAGGGCACCTCAGTGAGTATGCCATTCCGTTGAAGGAGGCGATGGAGCAGGGGCACCATGCCTATGAGCAGGCGGCGAGCATTGCCGCTAGTTTGGAGCGCCACAAGGCGTTAGAGGATGAGGTCAAAATGCTGAGGGCTAGCATTAAAGCGACGGAGAGTAGCCGTAATGAGCTGGTGCAAAGTGCGCGGGAAAAAATCTCGACGGATGAGGCGCGCACGGTGATTATTGAGCGGTTGCGGAAAACGCTGATGGAGCGTTATGAAACCTATTTGCGGGCGAATCAGCGGGCTTGTGTGCGGGCGATTGAGAATCTTTGGGAGAAGTATGCGGTGACGGCCAAAGAGATTGAAGCGCAGCGGGATGCGGCGGCGCAGGAGTTGCAGGAGTTTTTGGTGGAGTTGGGATATGAGTAGGCGATATTTTTCTTGGCAAGGAATTATTAAAATGAGAATCAACCACATTTTTTGCGAGGAATTAGACGATGGCTGAAGTGAATGGTTTGGTTGTGATTAGTCGATCTCCAGATGTAATGGGGGGAACTCCAGTTTTTGTGGGGACAAGGGTGCCGATAGCAACGCTGTTTGATTATCTGAAGGCTGGGGATTCGATTAATGATTTTTTGGCTGGGTTTCCAACAGTGACGAAGGTTCAGGTTGTGGCTGTGCTTGAGGTGTTGGGGAGGCAGGTTATGGATGGGGTGGCGTAGTTATGAAGCTGTTGTTGGATGAATGCATTGATCGCAGGTTTGCGCGGGAGTTGAAGGAATTTTTGTTGGAGTTGGCGTATGAGTGAAGTGCAGGAATTTATTCAGCTTGGTGAGGTAGCTGAAATAACAATGGGGCAATCTCCCGATGCTTCTGGCTATAACACAGATGAACGCGGTCTACCTTTCCTACAAGGCTGTGAAGAATTTGGGAAATATTCTCCAAGCACTAATGTTTACTGTTCTCCTCCTCTGCGTACTTCCAAACCTAATTCAATATTGATAAGTGTACGAGCACCTGTCGGGAAAACAAACTGGGGTGAACAAAGCTATTGCATTGGACGTGGTTTAGCTGCAATCAAAGCAAGGCCAGAATATGCAGACACGAATTTTATAAGTTATGCAATAAACCAAAGTATTTCTTTCCTACATCATCGTAGTCAAGGCTCAACATTCTTAGCCATTGGAGCACATGACTTAAAAATATTTCCTGTCCCATCAATTTCCTGCCAAAAACAGCAAAAGATAAGCTCAATATTAGAAAGTATTGATCGCGCCATCGCCCATACAGAAGCCCTAATCGAGAAATACCCGCAGATTAAGGCAGGGCTTATTCACGACCTGTTTACCCGTGGCATTGGTGCTGATGGCAAGCTGCGCCCATCCCATGAAGAAGCGCCGGAGTTGTATCAGGAGAGTGCGATCGGTTGGATCCCAAGGGAGTGGAAGTTATCTCAGTTGAGTAGTACATATAAGTATCCCATACGGGACTTTGGGAGTTTCTCCTCAACCAATCTGATTGCATTTTTGGAGGAAGGGATTCCTTTTATTAAATCAGAAATGATTAAAGAAGAAGAAGTTGACTGGACAAACCTAAGCTATATTTCACAAAGAGTCCATGTGTTACTAGCAAAGTCTCACGTGAAATCAGGTCAGATATTGTTTAGTAAAATAGGTTCAGCTCTTGGTAAGGCTGTCTTATATTCTGGAGATAGAGGCATTTGTAATAGTAATGCAGCTATAGCGAAGATAGAAGCGGATGAAAGCATTGTAGAGCCTCAGTTTCTAGAAATCTTCTTAAATAGCTCACTTGCCAGGAAACAGTTTGAGTTAATGATCGTTAGTCTTCTGCCGAGAATAAACCTAGGAGATATTAATAAATTATTAATTCAATTACCTGAAATTGCAGAACAAAAACTTATTTGCTCTCGTTATGATTCTCTGAAAAAGAAAATTAGATCGGAAAAGAAATCTCTGCACAAGCTATATAAGCAAAAGCAAGGCTTAATGCGCGATCTTCTCACGGGCAAAGTCCTCGTCAAAGCTAATCCTGACGAGGTGGAGCCATGAGCGACCTTGAACCACCCCTCAGCCTCATCAAAACCCTGCGAGACCTCATCCTCCAGGCCCGCCAACAAGCCACCCGCACCATCAACACCCTCCACGTTCAAACCTACTGGCAGATCGGCAGACACATCGTCGAATTTGAACAGGGCGGAGAAACCCGCGCCACCTACGGCAAAAAACTACTGCCCAACCTAGCCGCCACCCTCACCCAAGAATTTGGCAAAGGCTTCGATGCTTCAAACCTGCGCTACATGCGTTTGTTTTATCAAGCTTTTCCAAATTGTGACGCACTGCGTCACGAATTGAGTTGGACTCACTATCGTCTGCTCCTGCGCGTCGATACCCCAGCCGCCCGCCTTTGGTACCTACAAGAAGCCGCCACCCAAAACTGGAGCACCCGCGTCCTAGAACGGCAGATCAGCACCCTTTATTACGAACGACTACTCGCCAGCCCAAACCCAGAAAAACGACAAGCCGAAACCCAACAAACTATCCAAAGCCAGCCCCCAAACCCACAGGATTTTGTGCGCGATCCAGTCATGCTGGAATTTCTTGGACTCCCCGACACCGGGCGCATCTTGGAATCCAACCTTGAGCAAGCACTCATGGATAAACTGCAACAGTTTTTGCTGGAGCTTGGTAAAGGCTTTGCATTTGTTGCCCGTCAGCAGCGCATCAGCACCGAAACCCAAGACTTTTACATTGACCTGGTATTTTATAACTACCTGCTCAAGTGCTTTGTGCTCATCGATCTCAAAACAGGGCACCTCACCCACCAAGACATCGGACAGATGGACATGTATGTGCGCATGTACGACGACCTGCTCCGAGGCAAAGACGACAACCCCACCGTCGGCATCCTGCTATGTGGCAGCAAAGACCAATCCGTCGCGCGCTACTCCGTTCTGCACGAAAGCCAGCAACTCTTTGCCAGTAAATACCGTTTAGTGTTACCCACCGAAGACGAACTCCGCCGTGAACTTGAACGAGAACGCGCCGACCTCCTAGAAAACACAGAAAGCTGCCCCTAGTCCCCGGACAACAGATCCGTAAAATAGCGCATGGACATCCTCCAAGACCTCGATCGCCTCAAAACCCAGCTCAATGCCCTGCGCCCCCTCGCCCCCGACCTGCTCAAAAACCTGCAAGAACTCTACACCGTTCGCCTCACCTACAACTCCACCGCCATTGAAGGCAACACCCTCACCGAAACCGAAACCCAAATCGTGCTCGAAAAAGGCATCACCATCGGTGGTAAGTCTCTCCAAGATCACCTAGAGGTCATCAATCACGCCACCGCCATTGATTTTGTGCGCGACCTCGCCCAAGCCAACACATCCATCACCGAATGGGAAATTCGCCAAATTCATAGCCTGGTCTGCAAAGGCGACAACCGAGCCGGAGCCTACCGCACCGTCAACGTTATCGCCGCAGGCACCAACTACCGCTACCCCAACGCCATCCAAGTGCCCGACCTCATGGCCGACTTTGGCAACTGGCTGGCCCAACCCCACCCGCTGCACCCCGTCAAACTCGCCACCGAAATCCACGCCCGCCTAGTCACCATCCACCCCTTCACCGACGGCAACGGCAGACTCGCCCGCCTGCTGATGAACTTACAGCTCTTGCGAACTGGCTATCCCCTCGCCATCATCCCAGCCGCCGACCGAGCCGCCTACATTGATGCTGTGGTTGCTTGGCAATCTGGAAATACCGAACCCCTATTAGTCTTAGTCACCAACTGCGTCAAATCCTCAGCCCTCGAAATCCTCAGCCTGGCTGCTTAAACCCCTTCAGCCAAAGAGTCAGCCAAAGAGAATGAGAACGATGGAGTTCTTGATACCTTGGGTAATACTACTATGGTATTACCTGACGACAGCCAAACCGATACCATGAGAATTACCACCAAAGGGCAAGTCACGATCCCCCGCCGCATCAGAGAGATCCTCGGCCTCACCCCCGAAACTGAAATTGACTTCATCGAAGACAGCGGCAGGGTCTACATCGTCAAAACCGACACCCCCCAGTCCACTCAAAAAATCAAAAAACTTCGGGGCATCGCCACGGCTAGGCTCTCCACCGATGAAATCATGAGCCTCACCCGAGAGCAGTCATGAACGGCATCTTGATCGACTCCTGCGTTCTATTAGACCTATTTACCAACGACCCCACCTGGGCCGACTGGGCCGAAGCCATCCTAGAGCACTATAGCCAAACCAATTCCTTGTTCGTCAACGCCATCATTTACGCCGAAGTCTCCATTGGCTTCACCCAAATTGAAGAAGTCGAAGCTGCTCTAGCTGAGTTGAACATCAAAGTGTTAGAAATGCCTCGGGAGGCACTATTTTTGGCAGGTAAAGTTTTTCGGGCCTACCGCAAGAACAAAGGCAGCAAACAGTCACCCCTCCCCGATTTCTTCATCGGAGCCCATGCTTCGATTTCACAGTTAAATTTAATTACCCGCGACACCCGCACGTATCAAACCTATTTTCCCCAAGCCCGGCTGATTCGGCCCTGAGCCTTGGAAATGGGATACAACCCCCGTCCTTCTAGGACGGCTTTTTGCCTTGCTGCTCAAGGTATTCACGAACCACTTTGATAGGGGCACCCCCGCAAGATCCAGCAAAGTAGCTC
>JBHJNR010000328.1:0-8946 GCA_050330615.1 Cyanophyceae cyanobacterium | reverse complement strand
GCCCCTCAAGATGCAGGTGGATCGCGCCCTCGCGGATGGAGGGGTGCCTACGGTAGAGAACGTCCTGGTGGTGCGGCGGACAGAGCAGCCGATTGAGATGGATCCCGTCCGCGATCACTGGTGGCATGAGCTGCAAGCCCAGAGTAGTGCTGAGTGTGCAGCTGAGCCGATGGACAGCGAGGCGATGTTGTTTATCCTCTATACCTCGGGCACCACGGGCAAGCCCAAAGGGGTGGTTCACACCACAGGCGGTTACAACCTTTATACCCACGTCACCGCCCAGTGGATTTTTGATTTCAAAGATGACGATATCTACTGGTGTACCGCTGATGTGGGCTGGATCACGGGGCACAGCTACATCGTCTATGGCCCGCTTTCCAATGGGGCAACGGTCTTTATGTATGAGGGGGCCCCTCGCCCGAGTGCGCCAGATTGCTTTTGGCAGTTGATCGAGCAATACCGAATCACGATCCTCTACACGGCTCCCACCGCCATTCGGGCTTTTATGAAGCAAGGGGATCATCTGCCTCAAGGGCGGGATCTCAGCTCCTTGCGGCTATTGGGCACGGTGGGGGAACCGATCAATCCTGAAGCTTGGATCTGGTATCACACGGTGATTGGGGGTGAACGCTGCCCGATTGTGGATACATGGTGGCAGACGGAGACGGGCGGCGTCATGATCTCGCCCTTGCCCGGAGCTACCCCCACCAAACCGGGATCCGCCACCTTTCCCTTGCCAGGGATCCAGGCTGATGTGGTGGATCCTGATGGGGAGCCTGTGCCATCGGGCGAGGGGGGCTATCTGGTGATTCGGCGTCCGTGGCCGGGGATGATGCGAACCATCTATGGGGATCCCGAGCGGTTTCGCCGCAGCTATTGGGAGCATCTCTCGCCAGCAAGCGGAGAAAAAATCTACTTTGCTGGGGATGGGGCGCACCGGGATCCGGAGGGGTACTTGTGGGTGATGGGGAGGGTGGATGATGTGATCAGCGTGGCGGGTCATCGCCTGGGCACCATGGAGATTGAGTCGGCGTTAGTCTCGCATCCGGCGGTGGCGGAGGCTGCGGCAGTGGGTCGACCCGATTCGGTCAAGGGGGAGTCGATTGTGGCCTTTGTGGTGCTCAATGATGGCCAGGATCTAGGCCCAGAGCTGCTGAAAGACCTACAAGCTCATGTGGTCAGCGAAATCGGCGCATTGGCCCGTCCCAGCGAGATCCGGTGGAGCGACAGCCTGCCCAAGACTCGCTCTGGCAAAATCATGCGGCGGCTTTTACGGGGGCTGGCCTCAGGATCCGAGATAACCGGAGACACCTCAACGCTAGAGGATGTTGGGGTTCTAGAGCGGCTGCGCCAGGGATCCTGAGTTCTTTGGCCGCTCGTTTAGCTGTGTCTCAATGTACTAGCTCATGCTCGAAGGGACTCTGATTCAGCCATTTGCGTTGTCTGGGTGAGCACAACGAGGATTGTTGCCCTATTTTCAGACGGACTTTCATCTAATTGCGGATATCTACATCAATGATCAAGTCCCCAGTGCCCACAATCCGGATCACCACCCGGTCATTGTCTGTTGCTCCTGCCGCCGCCTGCAAGGTTACCTCAAAGCTCACTGTCGCACCAGGATCCACCTGCTCAAACCGATTAGGCGTGACGCTTTGCACATACCCAAACTGGTCTTCTAACACCATGATGGTCAGGTCGCGGTTGACTTGCTCTAGCCCCTCCCCTAATGCCTCAATCAGATTGGAACTGTTGGAGGTCAGTTGCACCACTGCTCCTACCCCCAGTTGACTTGCCAAGCCCTCATAGGTGGACTCATTGCCCGTCGTCACCAAAAAGATGGGAAGCATCTTGGCATTTGTGATAGCCGCTCGGGCTTGCGCCACTGAGGGATAATCTTCTCCGGTACCGGGAGGATCCCTGTCTAAGATGGCATCCCCATTGTTTGGAGGGGCTTCAACGAAAGCGCCCGCTTGGTGAAAGGGGGGCATCGGTGGTTAACAAGGCAATATACCGGGATCCGGTTCTGAAGCCGACCTCTGAGCGCAAGCCCAATTGCATCAGGGCTTAGAGTTGGGATTCGGGTGTATCATTCCCATTAAAGATTTCTAGAGCATTAATGCTGGCAATAAAGCCATTGGCATCACAGGAGACTGGCAAGTCGGTGCGATAGACATAGTCCCCAACATCTGGAAGCCCAAACGGCTCAATGGGTTTGTCTACAAAAGAGCTGACCCCAAAATAGGCTTGGGGAAAAGCGGCGACGATATCAGGGGCAATAGATTGCAAGACAGATAGATCATCGGAGAAACTGCCGGATAAATCTTGCAGCAGCACGATATCGCTATCGACAGTGGCGACATTCTCCTGGTAGTCCATCACCCATTCCCACGGGATCCTGTCGGCCTGTGCCCAGGCTGGCTGAGGGATCCCTGTCAGAAGGGATCCGATCAGCACAGCCAGGATGCGAATTCTAATGCTATGTTTCACCTCAGTGCTCCTCCCCTGGCGAATTGCACAGGGCACTCCCTCATTCCTATCTTAATCAATCAAACAGGAGCTGAGTCGAGAGGCATCGGGTGTCTTATTTGTACATGATCGAGCCTATCCTGCGATGACCCCTCTTGTGTCACTGACAGGTTTTGTCGCTTACAGGTTTTGTCGCTTATAGGGATGTTGAGGACTCTACGCCATTTGAGCCTATGAGGAAACAGGTGTAGACGGGCTGAGAGAAGGGCTGATTTCTGGCTTTGTCGTGGGAACTGTCCTAGATAATGATTACTAGATAATGATTAAAGGAAGTGGTAGGGGGGAGAGTTTAGTGGTCATGAGGAGCTCGGGGCATGGATAAAAAACAGCTGTCTGAGCGTGATATCTGCACCCAATACATTACCCCTGCCTTGGTTCGATCGGGGTGGGATCTTTCGACCCAGGTGCGGGAAGAATTTTCACTGACGAAGGGGCGCATTTTGGTGCGGGGAAAACTGCACGCCCGAGCCCAGCACAAACGGGCTGACTATGTGCTCTTTTATAAGCCCAATCTACCCATTGCGGTGATTGAGGCAAAGGATAACAATCATTCTTTGGGGGACGGGATGCAGCAGGGGTTGGGCTATGGTGACCTGTTGCAAGTGCCTTTTGTCTTCAGCTCCAATGGGGATGGCTTTTTGTTTCATAACAACATTGCTGCCGATGGGGTGATTGAACGGGAAATCGGGCTGGATGAGTTTCCCTCGCCAGAGACATTGTGGCAGTGGTGGGCAGCCCATCGGGGGTTATCGGAGGCTCAGCAGAGCTTAGTCAAGCAAGATTACTATAGCGATGGCAGCGACAAGACCCCACGCTATTATCAATTGCTGGCGATCGATAAAACGATAGAGGCCATTGCAAAGGGGCAGAACCGGATTTTGTTGGTGATGGCGACGGGGACGGGCAAGACGTTTACCGCGTTTCAGATCATCTGGCGATTGTGGAAATCGAAGACAAAAAAGCGGATTTTGTTTTTGGCCGATCGCAATATCTTGGTCGATCAGACCATGACCAATGACTTTAAGCCCTTTGGCTCGGCGATGACCAAGATCCAGAAGCGGCAGGCGGATAAGTCCTATGAGATCTATCTGTCGTTGTATCAGGCGGTGACAGGAAATGAAGAGGCGCAGAAGATTTATAGACAGTTCAGCCGCGATTTTTTTGATTTGATTGTGATCGATGAGTGCCATCGAGGTAGTGCGGCGGATGATTCGGCTTGGCGACAGATTTTGGACTATTTTTCAGGGGCGACACAAATTGGCTTGACCGCAACACCCAAAGAAACAAAAGAGGTTTCTAATATCGATTACTTTGGGGATCCCATCTACACCTATTCTCTACGACAGGGGATTGAAGACGGCTTTCTTGCGCCCTATAAGGTGGTACGGATTGATATTGATCGGGATTTGGTGGGGTGGCGACCCAGTGCGGGGCAAAAGGATAAGTACGGAAATGAAATTGAGGATCGGATCTACAATCAACGGGATTTTGACAAGACACTGGTCTTGGAACCCCGCACCCAGTTGGTGGCTAAGAAGATTAGCGATTTCCTCAAGCAGACCAATCGATTTGATAAGACGATTGTATTTTGTGAAAATATTGACCATGCCGAACGGATGCGTCAAGCATTGGTGAATGAGAATGCTGATCTTGCGGTCGAGAATGCTCGTTATGTGATGCGGATTACGGGTGACAACGAGGAGGGCAAGGCAGAACTGGATAATTTCATTTTTCCTGAATCGATTTATCCGGTGATTGCGACGACTTCTAAGCTGATGACGACGGGGGTGGATGCCCAAACCTGTAAGTTGATTGTGTTGGATCAGCGGATTCAGTCGATGACGGAGTTTAAGCAGATTATCGGTCGCGGCACACGGATTAATGAGGACTACGGTAAGTTCTATTTCACCATTATCGATTTTAAGAAAGCGACCGAACTGTTTGCCGATCCCGATTTTGATGGCGATCCGGTGCAGATTTATGAGCCGACGTCTATTGAGGATTCGCCGGTGCCGCCAGAAGGGTCAGATGAGGACGAGATCTCAGGCGGTGGCTATCCAGAACCCGAAGGGGGCTTTGAATGGGTAGGTGGTGAGGAGGGGGAAGATGAGCAGGATCCGCCCGGTGTGCGGCGCTATGTGGTGGACAAGGTGGCGGTGAGGGTGGTGGCCGAGCGGGTGCAATACTACAATCCAGCCGGGAAACTGGTTGCCGAATCGCTCAAAGACTATACCCGCAAGACGTTGACCCAGGAATTTGCCTCGCTGGATGATTTTTTGCGGTGCTGGAGTAATGCGGATAGAAAACAGGCCATTGTGGATGAGTTGGCCCAAGAAGGTGTATTCTTTGAGGCGCTGGCGGATGAGGTGGGCAAGGATTGTGACCCGTTTGATCTGCTCTGTCATGTTGCTTGGGATCAGCCACCGCTGACTCGGAGGGAACGAGCAGAGCGGGTGAAAAAGCGCAATTACTTTGCCAACTATGGCGAACAGGCCAGACGGGTGTTGGAAGCCCTGCTCGATAAGTATGCGGATGCAGGTGTTGGCCAGATTGAGGAAACTCAGGTGCTTACCGTGGCACCGTTGACTGAATTTGGCACCCCGACCGAAATCGTGAAACTTTTTGGCGGCAAAGATGCCTATCAACAAGCTGTGCGCGAATTAACAGAGTCGCTCTACAGCGCCTAACCACAAAACATAGACACAAAACTTAGATACGGACATTATGGCAATTGGGACGCTTGTTAAGACCATTCAGGACATCATGCGGAAGGATGTGGGTGTCGATGGGGACGCTCAACGCATTAGTCAGATTGTCTGGTTGCTGTTTCTGAAGATCTTTGATGATAAGGAGCAGGAGTGGGATTTGACGGTGCCGGGGTATCAATCGCCCTTGCCAAGGGATTTGCGCTGGGCAAATTGGGCCAAGGATGCGGAGGGGATGACGGGGGAAGACTTAATTGAGTTTGTGAATAATCAGCTTTTTCCGGCACTCAAAGATCTGGCCACAATGGCGGGGGTATCGCCGCAGGGGAAGGTGGTGGGGGCAGTATTTGAGGATGCCTACAACTATATGAAGTCGGGGACGCTGTTGCGGCAGGTGATCAACTGCATCGAAAAAGATGTGGATTTCAACTCTTCTAGCGATCGCCATTTGTTTAACGATATCTACGAAAAAATTCTGGCGGATCTGCAATCGGCGGGAAATGCGGGTGAGTATTATACGCCCCGTGCGGTGACGCAGTTTATGGTGGATATCGTCAACCCTACGTTGGGGGAAACGGTGCTGGATCCCGCCTGTGGGACGGGGGGATTTTTGACCAACACCATTGAACATCTCAATCGGCAGGTCAAAACCGCTCAGGATCGGCTGACGCTGCAAGATAATTTGCATGGGGTGGAGAAGAAGCCGCTGCCGCATATGTTGGCGATGACGAATGTGATGTTGCACGGGATTGATGTGCCCAGCAAGATTTTGCATGACAATACGTTGAGCCGTCCGCTACAGGATTATGGGCCCAAGGATCGGGTGGATATTATCATCACCAATCCACCGTTTGGGGGAATGGAGGAGGATGGCATCGAGAGCAATTTTCCGAAAAAGTATCAAACTCGCGAGACTGCCGATCTGTTTATGGCGTTGATTATGCATCGGCTCAAACCCGGTACGGGGAGGGCGGCGGTGGTGTTGCCAGATGGTTTTTTGTTTGGGGAAGGGACAAAAACGAATCTGAAGCGGGAGTTATTGGAATCCTTTAATCTGCATACCATTGTGCGGTTGCCCAAGGGGGTCTTTAGTCCTTATACGAGCATTAATACGAATATTTTGTTTTTTGATAAGGGTGGCTCGACAGAGGAGGTGTGGTTTTTTGAGCATCCCTATCCGCCGGGTTATAAGTCCTATTCGCGCTCGAAGCCGCTGACGATTCAGGAGTTTGATCGCGAGAAGGAATGGTGGCAGAACCGGCAGACGACTGAGTATGCCTGGAAGGTGTCAGCGCAGGACATTGTGGCGCGGAACTATAATCTCGATTGCAAAAATCCTTACGAGGTGGCCGTTAATCACCGCGATCCGCAGGAGTTGATGGCGGAGTATAGGGAGATTGATCGTCTGGTGAAGGCGGCTCAGGATGCTCTAAAGCAGGAGCTCATGGGATCCCTGGGGGGGCAGTGATGGAGGATTGGCTGAGTTTGCCAGAAGGGAAAACCATCGAGTTTAAGCGGGACTTGTCTTCGCCCAAGACTGTGCTCAAAACATTGGTGGCGTTTGCCAATACCGCCGGTGGCAAAGTGATTGTGGGGGTAGATGATCAGACTCGAAAACCCTTGGGGGTGGAGTCACCCTTGGATGAGGAGGAACGGCTAGGGAGCTTAATTGCGGATTCGATTGCCCCGCGCTTGGTACCTAATTTAGAGATGGTGACGATTGAGGGTAAGACGCTATTAATTATTGAGGTCTATCTGAGTAATTCTCGACCGCATTATTTGACCTCGCAGGGTGCCGAAGAGGGGGTGTATGTACGGCTGGAATCCTCTAACCGACAGGCGGATCGGGAGTTGATTGGGGAACTGCGGCGATCGGTGGAGGGGTTAGCCTTTGATGAAATACCGATGCCAGAGTTGTCGGTGGCTGATCTGGATCGAGTGGCGATGGACAAATGCTTTGGGGATGGGCGGGGGCTGGATGAGGGGGCGTTACAGACCTTGAAGCTGCTGCGACTAGAGCAAGGGAAGTTGGCCCCGACGAAGGGTGCAATGCTGCTATTTGGCAGGGAGCGGATCGTTCATTTCCCGGATGCTTGGGTACAGTGTGGTCGGTTTATCGGGACGGATAAGGCGCAGATTTTTGACCATATTGAAATTGAGGAATCGTTGCCTCAATCGATGGATAGTATCCTGCTATTTCTGAAAAAACATGCGATGCGGGGCGCTGATTTTTCGGAGGTGCGGCGGCGAGATGTGTGGAGTATTCCGCTGGAAATCTTGCGGGAGGTGCTGATTAATGCGTTGGTGCATAGTGATTACTCTCAGCGGGGTGCGCCGATCCGGGTGGCTTTTTTTGATGACCGGATTGAGGTGGAAAACCCAGGGATCCTGGTGCCAGGTATGACGATCGCAGATATGAAGCAGGGCATCTCGAAGATTCGCAATCCGGTGATTGCTAGGGTGTTTCGGGAATTGCGGTTGATTGAACAATGGGGGAGTGGGGTCAGCCGGATTTTTCGTCAGGCAGAAGAGTTAGGGCTGCCGATGCCGGAGATTGTGGAACTGGGGCTAAGGTTGCGGTTTATTGTGTGGTTGGCAAAACCTGTGGCGGTGGCTAGTCAGACGATTAGTTCTGAGTCGGGGCTAGAGTCAGGGCTAGAGTTGGGGCTAGAGTCAGAAACAGCCAAGACTGTATTAGGAGTTTTGGCAAAGCAACCTCTACAGCGGTCTGAGATTGCTGATGCACTTGGGCACAACAAGGTTTCGGGTGCTGTGAATCGGGCGGTAAAAGAGTTGTTGGCAAAACAACTGATTGAATACACGATTCCCGAGAAACCCAACAGCCGTTTGCAGAAATATCGCCTGACCTCATTGGGCAAAAGTCTCATTGCTACAGAAGGAAATCGCCATGACTAATGAAACAATGTTGCTGCTGGAAGAACAATTTGACACGGCGTTTGCGGCACCGGATGGGATCCAGAAGCTCCGGGAGCTGATTTTGACGTTGGCGATGCAGGGGAAGTTGGTGCCGCAGGATCCGAATGATCAGCCAGCTAGTGAGCTGTTGAAGGAGATTGAGAAAGAGAAGAAAGAATTGGTGAAGGAAGGAAAAATCAGACAGCCGAAGCTTTTACCCGAAGTGAAACCGGAAGAGATGCCCCATGATCTGCCTAACAATTGGAAATGGTTGCGTTTAGGTAATTTCGGTATATGGAAATCAGGCACAACTCCCAGTCGGACAAACAGTGAATATTATGGTGGCGAAATACCTTGGGTTAAATCTGGAGAAGTCAAACAAGGAAAAATCAGAGAAACTGAAGAAAAGATAACTCATAAAGCACTTCAAAACTGTTCGTTAGCATTAAATCCTATTGGCTCAATCCTAATTGCAATGTATGGTGCAAATATTGGTGAGGTTGGTGTACTGGAGATTGAGGCAACAACAAACCAAGCTGTTTGTGCTTGTCAAACCAATTTAGGTATAGACAACATCTTCCTGCTCCACTTACTTGTCTCCCTAAAACAAAACTTTAATGCTCAAGGTGCAGGTGCAGCCCAACCAAATATTTCCAGAGAGAAAATTATTAATACTTTAGCGGCTCTCCCGGACTTATGGTGATCAAGGATTACTAAGGCCAGAAAGCTGCCAATAATCGGGCTCTGAAGTTAGTAATGTTGGTAAACCCGTACCCTTGTCGCTTTATCACCTTGATCC
>JBHJNR010000327.1:0-3589 GCA_050330615.1 Cyanophyceae cyanobacterium | reverse complement strand
CTCTGGTGCGGGGCAACCCACGACCGGGACATCAATGCGGCAAAGAACATACAAGTCGCGGGTGGACAATCCAAGACTCTAAACGGACGTGGAGGAAGGCATAAGTCTGGCTTGCCAGCGGCATCCGGTGAAGCGTCAACCTGTCGGGACGGCCAGCAATTGCAACTGCTCTTGTTTGCCTAAACCGAATCCTCGGCCTTCAAGGGCGGGGAGGATGTCAAATGTGTTGTGATGGGAAGGGTGGTGAGCTTATGAGTCGATGCCATGACCTTTTTTGATGCACTCTTTCCGGATCCGTCTTTTTTTGCCTTGCTGGATGATCTCAAACATCCGGATCCCTCCACCCGCAACCAGGCAACGGAGGCTCTATGGCAATGCTGGTTTACCCAAAAAGGGGCAACGGGGTTAGAGCAAATCAACCACAGTCAGTTCTTGCTAGAGAGGGGAGATCTGGTAGGTGCTGAAAGGATATTGACTGAGCTGCTCAATGAGCTGCCCAATTTTGCGGAAGCCTGGAACCGCCGAGCAGTACTCTATTACACCCAAGAGCGTTATGAAGACGCTATTGCCGATTGTCAGGCGGTGGTGCGATTGGTGCCCGCCCATTTTGGGGCATGGCATGGCATGGGATTATCGCAAATGGCCCTGGGATACTATCGTCAGGCGATGCAGTCATTTGACCGGGCTTTGGATATCCAGCCCTATGGACTGGTCAACCGGAAGCTGAGCTTGGAATGTCACCTGTTACTGAGCTAAGAGTTGGCAGGATCTTTCCTCTTGCTTCATGAAGCCTCTTGCTTCATGAAAGGGATCCCTCTTGCCCTGATCAAGGCAGCTGCCCTACAGGGGACGATAGCTGCGGTAGTTGATGCCAGGGAAAATGTTATCCATGTATTCCACCTTGGACAACCATTCGGGATCCAGCTTGCCTTCGTTGAGGGTTTCGTAAATGTGGTTGAATCGCATCAGGTGAGACTTGGTGCGTCGGATCGCATAGGGCACCATCGTGCCAGTGCGCATAATGAAGGCCCAGTCGGACGATTGAGCCAGCAAGAGCTCCCGAGCCGCTTGGTTGAGGGCACGCCATTCTATCTCGTCCACGGGTTCCCGATGGCTGAGTTCGATCATCCGCTCAGCTGCCTTATGCAGATGGGGATAGATCCAGGCGTTGGTGTCATTGAGCCAATATTCATGAAAGCCCCGTGCTCCCCAACTGGATTGGGCCGGTTTACAGACCTGCTGGGTGGGATTCTCCTGGAGATACTCTGCCAAGTGGGTCATGCGATAGGTGTCTTGGTCAAAGGTGCTCTTGCGGATCAAGTAGTCGATGAACCAAGGGCCTTCGTACCACCAATGGCCAAACAATTCGGCGTCATAGGGAGCTACCACCAAGGGTGGACGACCCATCGCGTTATTGAGATAGCTGATTTGTCCCTGGCGATTAAACATAAAGTTGCTGGCATGTTCCGCCGCTTTTTCCCGTGCCCAATAGGGATCGTAGAGAGCCTTTTGGCTCAGATCGAGATTGCGACCTGTGATTTTGTGATATTTGATGCCAGTGTTTTTCCGTTGGCCGTTGGGCATGATATAAGGCTTGATGTACTCATAGTCAGCCTCAAAGCCCAGATCTTTGTAGAACTCCCGATAGACGGGATCCCCTGGATAACCCACCTGTGCCGACCACACCTGTTGAGAGGATTCGTGGTCACGGCCAAACACCGCCACCCCTGCTTCCGTAAAGATAGGGGCATAGATGCCATATTTGGGCCTGGGTTTAGCATAGAGAACCCCATGCCCGTCTGTGATCATGTAGCGCAGGCCGACATCGGCGATCATCCGCTCCAGACCGGGATAGTAAGCACATTCCGGTAGCCAAATGCCCCGAGGCCATTGCCCAAAGGTCTCGTTGTAATGTTCGCAAGCGGTGAGCAACTGCGACCAGACCGCCTCAGGGTACATCTGCATCAGGGGCAGATAGCCGTGGGTGGCTCCGCAGGTGATGATCTCCAGGTTGCCGGAGTCTTGAAATTGCTTAAAGGCGGCAATTAAATCGCGGTCATACCGCTCCCACAGATCCCGCACCCGTGAGAACTCTTGAATATAGTGCTCCGCCAGATAGCGAATATGACCGTTGGTGACGTTTTTGTCATATTCCAGCTGAACCAATTCTTCTAACTTGGAGAGGTATTCGTCATAACGCTCCTGCAAGACGGGATCCCGAAGCATCGAGATCAGCGGCGGTGTCAGAGACATGGTGAACCGAAAATCGATCCCATCTCGGATTAGCCCCTCAAACATCATGATCAAGGGGGCATAGGTCTCGGTGATGGCCTCATAGAGCCATTCCTCTTCTAGGACAAAATCCTGCTCGGGGTGGCGCACAAAAGGGAGGTGCGCGTGCAGTACCAGAGCGAGGTAGCCAGTGGTCATACCAGAAGGGATCCTTAAGTTTTGAGAGGAGCTATGGGGATGTCTGCTATTGTTCGTGATTTCGATCCTGGGGTCAAGCAATGCTTCAGAACCAACCCTATGCCAATGTCCCCAGGATCCCTGGCCAGGAGCTGAGCTGATCGGTTGAGTGGACTCGGTGCATACCCGCTGCCGCAAAGCGAGCGTAGTCCCTCTCGGCTGCATCGGTGAAGTCCGCCCCAGGCACTACCACCGCTGAACTACAATCATCCAGCAAATAAATCTTTTGGGTTAAGGCGGGATCCCGGCGCAGGATCTCCTGAAGTAGATCGTTGACCGTCCAGGCCACACAGTGACTTTTGGCTTGCCCTGCCACAATTAGGGCGTCAAAACTGAGCAGATGCTCGATCAAGGGCAGATTGGGTTCATCCAACGGGATCCCATCCGCATCCTCCAGCACTTCTGGGCTAAGAGCGGAGTAATGCTCGGTGAGGGGATGGGCCCCTTTCAGCTCCAATCCAGTCGGGCTGAGACGGACAATGCTATGGAAAAAGCAAGCCTCTTCTACTGCTGCCACCAGAGCATGGCCGATGCCCCCCAGCATGGAGTGGTAGGGCCAGATGATGAGGGGATATTTGCCCGCCTGACTGAGGCGACGAGCGTAATGGAGGGCATATCGCTGCAATTGGTCAGCATCCCCGTTGGTGAGTTCCGCCAGGGCTGGGTTGGCCCGCCAGATCCCCTGTTCCACCAGCTCCACAGGCAGCATCGTGGCTGGCTCGGGATGCTCGCCCGCCTCATTGACCCAAAAGATCGGGTGAAAGATCTGCATCGCGGTATGGGTATCCAGGGTGGGGACAATCTCCGTCAGGATCCCTAAGTGACGATAGATAAACTCACACAGTCGTTGATTGTCTTGCACTGCCCCCCGGCCAGACCGTCCTCCCACAAACAGCTCAAAGTCTGGCAGGCAAAAGGTGTTTTGCACATCCACCAACAAGAGACCGACCCGGAGGGTATCCTCTGCAGCCCGTTGGATCCCGTGCTCTTTGGCCCAAAGTTCGGCGCTCTTGGCCCGCTCTAGATACGGCACGCGCCACACCGACGAGAGGCTGGTGGGATCATAGTGAGCCGGTAGGGGCAATGCAGTCAATAGCGAGGATCCCATCGGAAGTACCTA
>JBHJNR010000326.1:0-2349 GCA_050330615.1 Cyanophyceae cyanobacterium | reverse complement strand
GGGCATCATCATCCATGGCGGCATTTTGGCGGGGGGATTGGCCCTTTATCTCTACAGCCGCTTCACGGGCATCAATGGCTGGCGCTATGCCGATATTTTGACTGCTCCGCTGATTTTGGGACAGGCGATCGGTCGTTGGGGCAATTTCTTTAATCGTGAAGCTTATGGATCCCCGATTTTGCCGGAGAGTGGCTGGCCGATCAGAGAGTTTATTCCCCCTGAGTCACGCTTGCCGCAGTTTC
This sequence comes from Cyanophyceae cyanobacterium, assembly GCA_050330615.1. Classification (GTDB taxonomy): domain Bacteria; phylum Cyanobacteriota; class Cyanobacteriia; order Thermostichales; family Thermostichaceae; genus JAAUUM01. The sequence goes on along the minus strand of JBHJNR010000326.1, from coordinate 2,107 downwards.
GGGATCTGGAGCTGTATCACCCGATCTTTTTGTATGAGAGCGTCCTCAATGTGGTGCTATTCGCCATCTTGATGGGGATGTTTTACAAGTTTCCTAAGCTCAAGTCGGGCACCTGGGTCTGGACGTATCTGGTGGGCTACAGCCTGATTCGGATCCCCTATGAAATCTTGCGGATCTCAGCGGTGGCCTACATTGGCGATACGGGCATCAAAGCCGCCTATGTGGCCAGTGCGGTGGGCATTGTGCTGGGGGTGGGGATGCTGGTTTATATGTACCGATTCCGCTGGGATCCCGACTTTGAGCAGGCCACCCTGTGGTTAGGGCAGACAGCTCAGATTGATGCCACTGTGGCGGATAGCATCGTGCAGAGATCGTGGAATCTTTTGCGCCGCAATCCCAAGGCTGACCGGAGCGATCAGGTGTCGTTGGCCATGCCCTATTTCCCCAGTTCGTTGGGTCAAAGGATCCCAGTCAGCCAGCGAGAATCGCTGTTACAGGAGCTATTCGCCATTTTGGAGGGTAAGCATAAGCCGGAGATTGCACCGACGGGATCCCTGGCCTTGCCCTCAGGAGAACAGCCCCCGGATCCGCAGTAGGGGCGGAGAGCACCAGCCCTGAAATTGTAGTCATAAAACTGTATCCATGAAACTGACTACGCGGGGCTACTATAGCCTCAAAGCCATGCTAGATCTGGCCCTGCTGGAGGGAGATCAGCTGGCCTCTGTGCGAGTGATTGCCCAGCGGCAACAGATCCCGGCTCCCTATCTGGAAAAGCTGTTGATCGAGCTGCGACAGGCGGGCTTGGTGCGTTCGCAGCGGGGGATCCAGGGGGGCTACTGTCTCAACCGGACTGCCCGCCAGATCCCCATTGCGGAGATTTTGACCGCAGTGGGCGAAAAGCTGGATTTGCCCTACTTTGTGGTGGAAGGGAAGGGATCCCAACCCCCGGCTGAAGATTGGGTGATGAAGTCGATGTGGCAGCGGGTTACTCGGCAGGTACAGCAGGTTTTGCAGGAGACGACTCTAGAAGATCTCTATTTCGACACCCGTAGCCTGCAAGCTTCACAAGCTGACGAGAGCGGGTTTGTGGTCTAGGGATCCCCGCATTCGCACCGAGAATTACAGCCGCACTGGGATCCCGTGGGATTGCAAATCTGCCTTGATCTCAGCGATGGAGAGTTGGCCATAGTGCAGCAATGAGGCCAAAAGAGCCGCCTCTGCCGCCCCAACCGTCACCGCTTGGCGAATGTGCTCGCAGGTGCCCGCCCCGCCCGAAGCCACCACCGGAATGGAGATACTCTCGGCTACCCGTGAGGTCAGCTCTAGGTCATAGCCCGCTTGGGTGCCATCCGCATCCATGCTGGTCAGCAAGATTTCTCCGGCTCCCCGCTCGGCCATCTCCTTGGCCCACTTCAGCGCGTCCAATCCCGTATTCTCCCGTCCCCCCCGCACATAGACCGCCCAGGATCCGTCCTTTTGGCGGCGGGCATCAATGGCCACCACAATGCACTGGGATCCAAACCGTTGGCTGGCACGGCTGATCAAGTCGGGATCTTTCACCGCTGCGGAGTTGATGCTCACCTTGTCCGCTCCGGCCCGTAACAGCGTCCGAATGGTGTCCAGATCCCGGATGCCGCCCCCTACGGTAAGAGGGATAAACACCTGCTCGGCAGTGCGCTGTACCACGTCTAACAGGATGCCCCGGTCTTCGTGAGTGGCCGTAATGTCCAAAAACACCAGCTCATCGGCTCCGGCTTGGTCATAGACCTGCGCCATCTCGACGGGATCCCCAGCATCCTGGAGATTGACAAAATTGATCCCTTTTACCACCCGTCCGGCTCTGACATCCAGACAGGGGACAATTCGTTTGGACAACATAGTCGAGGATCCCTGACTCAGGATTTTTACTCTACCAAGCTCTGGGATCCAGTCACGCTGTTGAGCAAGAGGAGGGATCCCTTTAGCTAAAGCGGCGAAAGCCCCGCACACTCCCCGAGGGGAGTGTCGGGATGAAAGCCGCGTGAGGCAAAGCCGAACAAGTTGGGTACACTAGTGCTGAGCAGGTCTTTACTGTGCCTGTAATTATCGGTTCCACACCGACAACTGG
>JBHJNR010000325.1:0-7536 GCA_050330615.1 Cyanophyceae cyanobacterium | reverse complement strand
TTCTTACAAAACACCCTGTGGGGGCTGCTGATCGTCCATCAATGCTCTAGCCCTCGCCATTGGCGGCAGGGGGAAATCGAGCTGCTGACCCAACTGGCCACTCAACTGGGCATCGCTCTATCGCAGGGGCATCTACTGGAGCAAGAGCAAGAGCAGCGTCGCCAATTGGCTCAGCGTAACCATGAGCTGCAACAAGCCCGACAGGTGGCCGAAGCTGCCGCCGCCGCCAAGGGCATCTTTTTGGCCACTATGAGCCATGAGGTGCGCACTCCGCTCAACGCCATGTTGGGCACCACCGAACTGCTGCAATACACCTCCCTTACCTCTGATCAAGCGGACTTGATCAGCACGCTGCAAGAGAGTGGCCATGCCCTCTTAGAGCTGGTCAATGGGATCCTGGACTTGTCAAAGCTGGAGGCCGAGGGCATTCACCTCGATCGCCAGACCTTTGACCTGCGGCAGGTACTGGAACACAGCCTCGATCGCTTTGCTCTGGCGGCTGAGGCTAAAGGGGTGGCGGTGGATCTGCATATTGAGCCGGATGTGCCCCCATCTGTGCAAGGGGATCCGACTCGCCTCAGGCAGATTCTCGATCACCTGCTCAGTAATGCCGTCAAGTTTACCGATCAAGGGGGGGTGGTTGTCGAGGTGGCCCAGGTGAGAACAGAGCTGGCGGCAGAGGCTGAAACGACACCCCTCAAGCTGGTGGGATCCCCCAGTCAGAGCGCACCAGAAGACGCAACGACATCAGGAGCAGAGGATGAGTGGGAGTCTATCGACTTGCAGATCGAGATCAGAGACACAGGTATTGGCATTGATGCCGACTATCTCGCCTTTCTCTTTCAGCCCTTCTCCCAGCGAGATGGATCCACCACTCGTCGCTATGGCGGCACCGGGTTAGGATTGGCTCTCTGTAAGCAACTCACCCTATTGATGGGGGGGCAAATCGGGGTGAAGAGCGTTCCTCATCAGGGCAGCAGCTTCACAGTCACTTTGCCTTTTGGGGTCTCTCGACCCGAGAACACGGATCTCCCGTCCCAGCTTGGTGAACCCCAGCCTGGATTAAAGGGCAGACGATTGCTGGTGACCACCTCCGCCATTCGCGGCCAGATCATCGCGTCTCTAACCCAGTCTTGGGGAATGCAGGTGGAGTGGGTGGCGAACTTGAGGCAGGGATGGGAACAATGGCAGTCGGCACAGGCTCAGGGATCCCCCTACGATGTCTGGGTGGTTGACCAAGCGGTTTGGGATCAGGCGGGCTGGCAACAGGGATGGGATCCCAGTCCACAGGCTCGGCTGGATACCGTGCCTTGGTTAATGATCGCGTCCCCAGCCCAGTTTTCAGCCTTCGATTGGGATCTACCCATGACCTTGGTGTCACCCCCGCTCAAGCAGTCCATTCTCCAGTCCACACTGCTTCGACTCTTGGTGGATCAGCCATCCGACCCTCAAATTGAATGGCCCGTTGCTGCCCCAGCCCAGAGCCAAGATAGGCTAGATCCGGTTCACCTCGCCTCACCTCGTCATCTCGGGTTTGCGGTAAAGGTTCCCGCCAGTCCCCCTCAAGGCAGCCACCAGCCCACCATTTTGGTGGTGGAGGATAATCCTGTCAATCGCAAGTTGATAGTGAGGCAACTGAATACCCTCGGCTTTGCGGCGGATACTGCCGATCATGGGCAAACAGCCCTTGATCTCGTAGATCAGCAACCCTACGACATCATTTTGATGGATTGCATGATGCCAGTGATGGACGGCTACACCGCCTCCCGTTTGATTCGGCAGCGAGAGGTTCATAGCACGGGGCCTGATCAGCAGAGGATCCCCACCACCATCATCGCCGTCACCGCCAATGCCTTCAGCCAAGATCGAGATCAGTGCTTAGCGGCAGGCATGGATGATTACCTCAGTAAGCCCATTTCAGTGGATCGACTAGAGGCCATCCTGCACCATTGGATCCAAGTGCGCTCCCAGCTCATGCCCCCAGCTTCGATAGACTCGCAGGCACCAACAGAATCAGCTCCGACCCAGCGACAAGATCTGCCCCTTCAGGCGGCTGAGCCAGAGGATCCTCCTGTTATTACCTCCCACACCAGCACCAGCCCGATCAATATAGAGTGGCTGACCCAAATTTCAGGTGGTGATCATGACTTTGAACAGGAGCTGATCGATACCTTCTTAGAAGACTCAGCGCAGCAACGCCTTTTGATCCGAGAGGCAGTTCAGACCTGCAATTTTGGCCAACTAGCCCAACTAGCCCACCGCATGAAAGGCGCTAGCGGCAATTTAGGGGCAGAGGATCTACAACACTGCTCCCTTCAACTGGAACTAGCCGCCAAACAAGGGGATCCCCAGGGATCCCAGCAGTGGCTTGTGACCTTAGAGACATTGTTGGACAGCCTCGAACGCTGGGTAAAGGTCAGCGCTGGATCCTAGAATTTGTTATCTTTCTCCGGAAATCTGTGGTGTCACCTTGGCCACAAATCATCCCTCTCGGAGCAAATTTGATAGAGATTGGTTTATCTCTCATGAAGTCTTCGTCATTTAGTAACTAGCTTGCCAACTGTTGCTGTTGTGACAACTAATATATAGAAAAACTGTATGGGGGTGGGGGGGATTGTAAAGCAATAGACCTTTCCTTTATGGTTGGCTCATCATCTTTTGCTGGTCTTTATCTATGAAACGAAATCTTGCCGCCGTTACACTTTTAGTAACTGGCAGTTTTGTATTGCCATCAGCTTGGGCTCAAGAACCTCAAGTTATTTCCCCTAATGCCTACAAAATACCTTATCTGGGGGTTGATGGAGCCTTGATTTTGGGGGGAGATGACACCAGTAGGGAAGATCCTCGAAATCCGGGTCGAGTTGTTTTTGACAAGATGGAATATTTCTCCTTCTATGCTGATGTAGAAGGGCAAGAGGCGTTGGCAGAGGAATGTCAATATGTTTATCGGGGCGCTGCGGGGGACTCATTCTTCTACCCTGAGCGGTCACTGGGATCCATTTGGGATCTGTTTGAATTGCGAAATGATGATGAAGCCTGTCAGGCTTTTAAGTATGTGATCTTGCGTTCACCTCATGGGGATCCCGTTCATATGCACATGCGTTATGGAGATGCCAGCAGCAACTTTGCAGACCTTTTGGATATCAGCTTACTAGAAGAAGATGCTGAGTCCTTTGAGCCCTGGTGGAGTCTGTATTGTTCAGCAGATACTGATATTGAAGACTGTTACGAATAGTTTGTTGCATCGTTCTCTTAGCACTGTCTTCACAGGATCCCCTGCTTCTGAGTGGGAATCCTGTTGAAGGCTTTATAGTTTATTCCCTGATAATCTGAGAAAGAGTTTGATGGACAGGAAATTCTAGTGTAGAAGCATCTTTGTGTTTTACTGATTTGGAATGCCGAAGTACACCATTATCATGCCATTTGCCAAGACATTTCTTCTCCTGCTCGTAAGGGCACAAGCCCAGAGTCAGTAAAGGGAACTTCATCAGGAATGCGCCAAGTTGTTTTGGTTAAGGTGATCTTCTCAGTATTGCGAGGGAGTTGATAAAAGTCTGCCCCATAAAAACTAGCAAAGGCTTCAAGCTTATCGAGGGCATCAACACTCTCAAAAGCTTCCGTATACAACTCCATGGCGTGCAAGGCCGAATAGCAGCCCGCACAGCCACAAGACTCTTCTTTGGTGTGGCGGGCATGGGGGGCACTATCGGTACCCAGAAAAAACTTAGGATTGCCAGAGGTAGCGGCTTGTAGAAGGGCCTGACGATGCACCTCACGCTTCAAGACGGGCAGGCAATAGAAATGGGGACGAAGCCCCCCCTTAAAGATAATATTCCGGTTAAACAACAGATGTTGTGGTGTGATCGTTGCGGCGATCGTGTTGGTTTCCAAAACAAATTGCACCGCATCTGAGGTGGTAATGTGCTCAAGCACCACCCGGAGTTGGGGAAATCGTAGTTTGAGGGGAATTAGATGTTTCTCAATAAATACTTTTTCGCGATCAAATACATCAATATCTGGATCGGTCACTTCGCCATGCAGCAATAGAGGCATGTCCGCCTGCTGCATCGCTTCAAAGACCTGATCGCACTTGCGAATGTCAGTCACCCCCAGGTCTGAATTGGTGGTTGCACCGGCGGGGTAGTATTTGACTGCTTTGACAAACTGAGACGCTTGGGACGCGATAATGTCTTTGGGGTCTGTGTTGTCGGTCAGGTAAAGGGTCATCAGGGGTTCAAACTGTTGACCCGGAGGGATAGCAGCAATGATCCGATCGCGATAGGCCGCAGCATCCGCTACCGAGCGCACTGGAGGCTTCAAATTTGGCATGATGATGGCGCGGGCAAACTGACGCGTCGTGTGGGGTAAAACCGCTCTCATCGCTTCACCGTCACGGAGATGGAGATGCCAATCGTCAGGCCGGGTCAAGGTCAGTTTTTGCATTTTTGAACCGTCCTCATAACATCTGGTTTGGGGATCCAACTCTGGGATGAATCTGATAGGCCACCTGACAACGTCTATCATCATGGAAAGGCCATCCATTCAGACTACATCTGGATCGTCCAGTCGGGATGGGGATCCTCCAGCCAGGATGACATGATAAATGTCCCCTCCTTCCAATTCCCCCCGTTGCAGCAAGGTGATTTCTCATGATCGATGCCCCCTCAACCCGCCCCGTTGCCCACAAAAGCTTCCGGCAGCGTTTCCTCGCCCTCTTGCTCATGGTGGCTCTGGGGATCCTCAGCTCTAGCAGTCCCCTTTGGGCCCAGGGATCCCGGAGTGCGGTGTTTGCGGGCGGATGTTTTTGGTGCATGGAGCCGCCGTACGACAAACTGGACGGGGTGATCTCCACTACCTCGGGATACATGGGCGGCACCATCGATAATCCCACCTATCGACAGGTTTCCTCTGGTCAGACGGGCCACACGGAGGTGATGGAGGTGGTTTACGATCCTGAGCAAGTCAGCTATCAAGAGCTGCTGGATATTTTCTGGCGCAATATCGATCCGGTTGACCGCTTGGGCCAGTTTTGTGATCGGGGCAGTCAGTATCGCTCGGAGATCTTTGTCCAAACGGAGGAAGAACGCCAGCTGGCCGAAGCGTCTAAGGCCGAACTTCAGCCTCGATTTAATCGACCGATCGCTACTGCGATTACCGATGCCAGCACCTTTTATCCCGCCGAAGACTATCACCAGGACTACTACCAAAAGAATCCGGTGCGTTATCAGATCTATCGGTTGAGCTGTGGTCGGGATGCCCGTCTCAATGCCGTCTGGGGATCCGAAGCAGGCGGCCACTAACGGGTTTCATCCCCTGACCACAGGGATCCCGAAATGTTTTATGATCGCCTGCATGGCTGTAATCATTCAAAAATACGGGGGCACCTCAGTTGCCTCGGCAGAGCGGATCGATCATGTGGCTCGACGGGTGGCCTATACCCGCCAACAGGGGCATCAGGTGGTGGTGGTGGTCTCCGCAATGGGACACGAGACCGACCGTTTGATGTCCTTGGCTCTCCAGGTCATGCCCATAGGAGTGTTGTCCTCCAGCTGTGAGCGTGAGTTGGATATGCTCTTGTCTACGGGCGAGCAGGTCAGCATTGCGCTGCTGGCCATGTCCTTGCAAAAGATGGGCTGTCCGGCGGTCTCCATGACGGGATCCCAGGCGGGCATTCTCACCAATAGCGACCATACGCGGGCAAGGGTTCTACACATCGATACCGAGCGCATCCTGCAAGACCTTGGTCACCAAGAAGTGGTGATCGTGGCAGGCTTCCAGGGCATCAGTTCTGAGCGAGAGGTGACGACGCTGGGACGGGGGGGATCCGACACCACAGCAGTGGCCTTGGCAGCAGCTCTAAAGGCGGAAGTCTGTGAGATCTATACCGATGTGCCGGGGGTATTCACGACGGATCCCCGTAAAGTTGATGATGCCCGGCTATTACCCCAGATCACCAGCTCCGAGATGCTGGAATTGGCGAGTCTTGGGGCGCAGGTGCTCCATCCCCGCTCAGTGGAGATCGCCCGCAATTTTGGCGTCACCCTCAAGGTTTTGTCTAGCTTGGAGCCACCTGAAGCTCCTCAATCGGGCACCCAGGTAATCTCCCCTCAGCCCAGCCTGCTCCCAGAGGGGATCGAGGGCAACCAGGCAGTTGACTCGGTGATCTTGGATCGCAATCAGGTCAAGGTGGTGTTCTTGCACGTACCTGACCGACCGGGGGTGGCAGCGCAGGTCTTTGCGGCGGTGGCTGAGGCGGGCATCAACGTCGATTTAATCCTGCAATCTCTGTATTCGTCCCAATCGGGTCGCACCAACGATATTGCCTTCACCATTCCGCAGCTGTACCAGGCTGTGATGGCAGGCTTAGCTCCTCAGTTGGCCCAAAAGCTGGGCTGTCCTGAGGTCTTGATGGATGCCGATGTGGCCAAGATCAGCATCGGCGGGGCGGGTATGATCGGTCGGCCTGCTATCGCAGCTGATATGTTTCGGGTTCTGGCCAAGGCGGGCATCAACCTGCAAATGATCTCGATGTCGGAGATCAAGATCAGCTGCGTGATCGACAGTGCCCAGGCAGGGGATGCGGCGCTGCTATTGGGGGAACATTTTCGGGTCATCCCCCACTCCCGTCGCGGGGATCCCTCGGTAGCCCCTGGGATGGAGGCATCCGGTCAGCCCCCCTTTGGCGGCAATCGCCCGGTGCGTGGGGTGGCCTTAGATCTCAATGTTTGCCAAATGGCTTTGGTGGAGGTGCCCGATCGCCCAGGAGCAGCGGCAGATGTCTTTCGGCCATTGGCCCAAGCCAATATCAGCGTCGATATGATCATTCAAAGCCAGCGGCGACAGACCAATGGAGAGGGGCAGCCCACGAACACTATCGCCTTGATGCTTTCCCAGGCTCAAATGGAGCTAGCTGCTGTTCAACTCCAACAGGTGGCGGATCAATTGGGTTGTGCTCACCCCCTATTGAACAGTCAGATCGCCAAGGTCAGTATTGTGGGATCCGATATGGAGGCCCATCCCGGCGTAGCGGCTCAGATGTTTGCCACGCTGGCCGCCGTCCAGATCAATATTGAGATGATCGCGACCTCAGAGATCAAAGTCAGCTGCATTGTGCCCAAAGCAGATGGGATCCGCGCTTTGCAGGCCATTCATGCTGCTTTTGAGTTAGGTCGTCCTTAGGTCGGGCAGTGAGTCAGCGACTGATCTAGCCCAACCCTCAACCGCAGCGTACATTTAACTGCCGGGATCCCCCACCGCTTTAGCACACCGGGGCAAGCACCGAGGCAGGATCATCAGGAATGTCGTAGAGCCTGCCTGACTGGTCACCTTTAAACTACCCTGCAATTGCTCGATCCCCTTTTTGACCAGCGCCAGACCTAAGCCCGTCCCCCCTTGTTTCCAGGGATCCATATTGAGATTGCGGTAGAACTTGTGGAAGATGTTTTCTATTTCATCTGTTTTCTCCGAGAGACCCCATGCAAGAACGGCCTTTGGCCTACAGCGCAGCGGCGTGGGGAGGAATAGGAGGCTGGGCGA
>JBHJNR010000324.1:0-6270 GCA_050330615.1 Cyanophyceae cyanobacterium | reverse complement strand
CAAAGGGATCTAAAGGGCCATCCGTATCAGGAGGGGTGGGGGGAGAACGCAAATCTTTTACCTGACGGCCTAATTCGTGACGGACAGAAGCCAACAGACGTTCTTCGTTCAGTTCATGGGTACGGGTTTTATCCCACCCTTCTAGACCCATGACAATGGCTGATAGGTTAGGTAGGTCAGTGATTGCACCAATGCCGTAGGTGAACAAAATCTGGCTGGGGCGCAGCTCGCCAACGCGGTGGCGGTAGGGGGATCCGGTCATGATGGCTGGATATAGGGCTGAGGGGAGCGAAAGTCGTCATCTGGGGCCTGGTCGGTCAAGATCAGGTTGATGGTGGGTTCTACATTGCGCAAAGAGTTGAGGCAGGTGGTGGATGCCCATGCGTCCCGTCCGGCGGGTAGCAGCAGCTTAACCCCCTTACCATCATCATTGGATTTGACCTGATATTTCAGGTTAGCCCCGCCAACGGTTCTGGCTTTTGAGAGCCAATCATCCAACTTCGTTTCTAGTTCATGACGGATGGTCTTAGCGGTTTGAATATCCCCCACGTGTCCAGCCCGGTGAACAATAGTCTCGATGGCCGCCTGGACATAGGGGTGATTGCGCTCTATCAGAGAGGCTTTGTCATTGCCATTGAACTCTTCCCCCGCCAGCCGAACCAGAGCGACCAAGAGTGCAAAGAGTCCGCGATAGGTGGATCCTGGGGCAAAGGGCGTTACTGAGAGTGCTTCTACATTTTGGTAAAAGGTGGCATGGTAGTGTTCAAACCGCTCGTAGTGGGAGAGATCCCTAGGACGTGCCCAGTTGTAGACCGTGATCACCAATCCTGGAAAGGTTCGCCCAACCCGAGAGGTGGCCTGAATATATTCAGCCGTGTTTTTGGGCTGCCCGCAAGCCACCATCACACCAAGCCGTCGCACATCCACCCCGACAGAGATCATATTGGTGGCCAGGATCACGTCTAACGGGTCAGGCCGATCAACCTTTTCTCTGGCTTTACGCTTGGCTTGGTTTTCGGCTTCAGTTTTGGGATCAAAGGGGGTTTCGAGGCGGTCTAGAATCGCCGGGATCTCCGTGGAGTCCTTGCGGGAGGTGAGTTCACCAATGGTTCTCAACAGACGTTTTGAGAGTCCCCGTTCATCCATGCGGGCTAAGCGGGTGCGAATGTCGTCATCAACTAAGCGTCGGGTACCGCCCAGCTCTCTCAACGAGTTGAAGTAGCCCACCAGCGTCATCCAGGGATCCGCATTCTCACCGTAGATCTCATTGAGGCTTTGAGCCGAGGACAAAACAGCTAGATAGACCCGGATCATGGTAGCTTTGAGCCGCCGACCAGGGGCACAGATGCCCAGATAGCGACGCCCTGGGGTCTCGGCAGTATCTTGCTGGCGGGAGAAGAAGTTGTCTTTGATGTCCAGCCCCTGGGGAGGAAAGATACTGAGGTTCCTAAGAAATAGACTGTTGACTTGGGCTTGGGCTTGGCGAATGGTGGCAGTGGAAGCAATCACCTTGGGTCGTACCGACTGCCCCTTGACTTGCCAGGTACAGAGCTGATCAATGGCTGTTTCGTAGAGTCCCACCAGGGTGCCGAGGGGGCCGCTAATCAGGTGAAGCTCATCCTGGATGATTAAGTCTGGGGGGCGGAGTTTGATATGAGGAATGGTTTTGGCGGCAGGATGTCTGCCGACCTTGTTGTGGCGATCACTGTCTTCCAGATCGGGGGAGCGAAAGCCATGGCGCTCGCAGTAGCCACTCACCTGCCCAAATAGCATTTGCACTTCCCCTTTCCAGGGCATTTGGGCGAATTTATCGACGGTGGCGATCAGTAGGCTGGGCAATTGCCGATAAATCTCTTCATCAACAACAACAATCGGTAAGCCATCGTCTTTTGAGAAGTCGCAACGACCTAAGGGATCCCCGCATTTAACAATCGTTCTGCCCCGACCCTTCTCAAAGCGTTCCACATCAATGTTGCGACCTGGATCGATCTTGCATCCACACCAAGGGCAATTGGTGAGCTGGTGAGGGGTGCTGCCGCCGCGCAGTCTCGATTCTCGGTGCTGTTTGACGGCCTCGTCACTGTCGGCAGTTTTGTTGGGGGTGTTGCGCATTCCCACCCATAGACCGATACGAAAGGGATCGGTGCCCCAGGTTTTTTCATCGGTACGGCGGATGGTTTCACAGGCGCAGATCAAGGTGGTGGCCCGCTGAAACTGCTGAAGGGTGAGCAAGCGCAGGGTGTAGCGCATCAGCACAGCAACCCCGTGCATTCCGTCCCGTCCTTCGACCACCCCTTGCAGACGACGCAGGCCGAGGGTGTAGGCGGTGAGGCCTAAGTATGCCTCAGTTTTACCGCCGCCAGTGGGGAACCAGAGCAGGTCAGCCACGGCATCGGTGGGGTGGGAGCGATCGGGGTGATTCAGGTCTGTGGTGCTGGGTAAATTCAGCACAATGAAGGCCAGTTGAAACGGGTACCAGCTCCGACCTGCCGGGATATCAACGGTCTCAAGGGTGAGGGTCTCCCCCCGTCGTCGCCGCTCGGCATAGGCAGAGTGGATCCGCTGCTGCCACATCGCTTGGTTCATGAAGCGAAAGGCGGCGGCGGCTTGGGGATTTTGGCTGAGGGTTTCTAACCCTGCCTCGATGCGGGTGAGGACGCGACGACAGTTGGCAATGGCTTTCTGAGCTGCCGATTGGTAGGGAGCTAGCCTCTGGCTGGGGTCGCTAATCTTTGCGGCTTGCTCATCGATCCAGGTGGCATACGCAACGGTGAGGGGGCGAAGCATGGTTTGCAGCTCAGCGGCAGTAGCCTCTGAGAGTTGTTTCATATCCAGCACCAGATCAGCAAGTGCCGGAATCTCCTCTGGGGTTGGTGGTTTGGTGGCGGGGACTTCATAGGCGGGCAGCACGCTGGTGGATAGGCAAACTGCTCGGGTCACATCCTGGGGAGAGGCTTCGGCATGAACCCCGACCCCATGCCCGACCCCAAATTCCACATGGTGGCGGTACAACATGGCCATGGCCTGATTTTCGGCCTGGATGACGGGATCGAGAGCGGAGGTTTTTTGCTCTAGAGGTTTGCGGATGAAGATATCTGGGGCGGTGGGATCCCCGGATCGGACTGACAGTTGAGGTTGAAATAACCAGGCGGTGTCTTTGCTTTGGGATGGCTCCTGTTGGCTATTGACCAAGAACAAACTGACGATCCAATCTTGGTCGGGTAGGCGGCGAATTTGGCCGCGCAGATAGACGGTGGGGGCCTCGTCGGGAACTGGGGTCTCGTCAATAGCGGCTGTGGACTCTAGGTTGAGAGTGACTGAGCCTTTGAGGGGATAGCGTTTCCAGACCGTTTTGGGGTTGCCTTTATCGGTGACGATACTGTCACTCTCTTGCCGGCGGTAGGATCCCCATTCAGCGGTAATGTCTAGCGATTTCGCCTCAGCGCTAACACAAAAGGTGATCCCCATCGAGGAGGGAAACATGCTGTCGGTGGCGGGGGTGTTGGTGTCGGTGTTGCCTTCTTCGGCATTGTCTTTATCGGCGAGGGCGAGGGTATCTTGCAATTCGGGCTGGTCTTCGACCCCAGGCTCGGTATCGGCTTCGATGCTTTTGTTGCGGGTGATGGGTGCTAAGACCCCAACTAGATAGCGGTCGGTGACATGAGCTTCGTCAACTTCTTCTTGATCGCCGTGGGCGGGGCCATATAAGTCGTTGATAATGCGCTCTTCGAGCTGGCGGCGAATCTCGGCAGGGGAGGCCTGTTTGAAGATGCGATATTTCTCAGTTTTGTCCTGAAACCGAGGGGAGAGGGCATTATCGTCATCTTTGGGATGATTGTCTGGCGGATGATTGTCGGGGTTGGCGATGGGATCCTTCTCTGGCAGTGGCTCTAGGCCCAAATCTGGATCTTCCCTTGGGGTCGGTGGGAGTGGCGTCCATAGGGCAGGGGGAGAGTGGGTCTCTGGAGAAGGTGTAGCGGATGGGGGAGCTGCGGAGGGCAAGGGTTGTTGCTTGGAGATGGCGAGGATTTGGCCAATCAGGGTATCGGAGAGGGCATCATCGATCCCGAGAATATCGGCATCATTAGAGAGATCCAGTCCGGCTAAAAGGATTTGCAGGACGGATTCGGGAGCAGAGGTGACGGCACTCCAGTCAAGCTGGGCGGTGTGTGCGCGCAGTTGTTGATTGATGGCTGGCAGATCGAGGTGACCGGGCAGCTGGGCGGGGAGTTTGATAACCTTCATGCTGTCCTTGTGCCTAGATTCCAAAGGGATCCCTCAAATCCTTGTAGCAAAATCGAGGGTTTATTTTCAGGAACTACCACCAGTAAAGCTCGCATGGCGCGGGTCATACCCACAAAGAGGGTACGGCGTTCGCGGTTGAGGATCTCTTGGGCTTCTGTTTCGGGGATGTTTTTGGGCATATAGGGGAAACGGCTACCGATGAAACCTGCCAGGGCCACAATGGGAAACTCCAGCCCTTTGGCGGCTTTGAGGGTGAGGATTTTCACGCCGGTTTTCTTGAGGTCTAGCTCTTTGCTATCCATGAAGGTGGCTTCGAGGCCCAGGTAGCTGAGCTGTCCGGCGATGGCTTTACCGGCGCGTTCACTGGGGGTAAGGATGGCACAGGCGTCGATGCCAAGGCGAAATTCTCGGGCGGCCATGCGGCAAAACTGGGCGAGAAGTTGACCTTCAGCAGCGGTATCGGGAACAGCTCGAACGGCTGGGGGAGGGCCGGTATGGATGTATTGGCGGTCAACGGGGTCTTGGTCTAGGATCCCGTCTTGAAGATAGGTGTGGGCGGCGGTGTCAATCTCTTGGGTGGTGCGGTGGTTGGTGCGTAGGATCCCGGTGCGTCCCACAAACTTGAGGTCGGTGTGAACGTCGCTCCAGCGGAAACTGCTGCCGTAAATGGATTGATTGGCATCGGCGGTAATGAAGAGTCGATTGGGGGATTGGCAGAGCTGGACAAGAAAGCGCAGGGTATTGGGGGGCAAGTCTTGGGCTTCGTCAACAATGACGGCGTCATAGAGGGGGGGCTGGTCGAGGGTGAGGAGGCGGTTGACGGCGCGGCTGCGCAGTTGCTCCCAAGTTTCAAGTTGCTGGGCTGCAAGATGGTGGTTGAGGTGGTCTCTCAGGTGCCAGATGGCCTGTCGTTGAAGAGAGTTTAGGGGGGTGATTCGTCCGGCTCGGGAGGTGGCCTGATAGTCTGCGAGGGTGGTGAGCTGGCGATTTTCGATGACAGTGCTGATTTCTTCTAACAGATAGTCGGGGGTGAGGCGTTCTAGGATGATCTGCTGGGCTTGTTGCTGAAGGAGATTGCCGGGGAGGGTGGTCAGCACTGTGCCCATCACGGCGGCGAGGCTCTTTTTGAGCTGGGCGGGGGTGGCGATGTTGGGTTTGCCGGTGTCGTGGCAGATGAAGGAGTAGATGCGACTATCGGCGGTTTTAACTTCGATGTGCTGGAGGTCGGCTCCCAACAGTTGTTCTAGCAGTTGTTCGCTAAAGGTGATCAGGGCGTTGGTATAGGTGGTGAAGAGGATCCGGGGTGACTCGATGCCTACGGCTCTGAGCTGGTGGAGGATTTCGCGGGTGCGGTAGAGGGCGACGGTGCTTTTGCCGGTGCCAGGGCCACCTTTGATCAGGGTGGGGCCGTTGGCGTTGGCGGCCCAGGTGACGAATTTTTCTTGTTCGGGGTTGAGCTTGAGCAGGAAGCCGAGCAGATCGCCTTCTTTGAAGCGCAGCAGATCGGAGGGATCCTGGGCAATGAGGTCGGGTTGCTGGAGGACTTCGAGTAAGGGGCGCTCAAACAGGTATTCGTCGAGTTTGAGGATGATGTCGTCCGGGATCCCTGGGCAATCGAAGAGGGCCTCGCGGTCTTGGAGAGGGAGCAGGCGGGGATGGCAGATATCAGGGATCCGGAGGCGGGTGAGCAGGTCAGTGGTGATGGGTTCGGGCAGAGGGGTTTTGGGTTTATCTTGGGGGGCGAAGATTTTTTCCCAGTCGGGTTGTTGGGGTTGGGTTATCGCTGAAAGGTCGGGATCCAGTCCGCCGAGAAATTCGCTATCGATGTCATCGTTGTAGGTGTCATCATCCCGTTTGCGCAGGGCCAGTAGGCTGATGTAGGGCTGCTCAAAGGTGTAAAAGATGCGGTAGTGTCCTGATCTGAGGCGGTGCAGCTTACCATCCATGTGTTTGAGCTGCTTTTTGACTTTGGCGTCGGGGGTGGGATCCTGGGTGAGCAGGTTGATTTTTTCCAAGATCTGGGTG
>JBHJNR010000323.1:0-8271 GCA_050330615.1 Cyanophyceae cyanobacterium | reverse complement strand
GTTCTCAATCTCTGAAACCTGCTCAGCAGTCGGCTCTAACTTGAATTCCCACGTCATGTTTAGCATGGCCTTATTATATCCTAAGAAATAGGTTCACGCTTCTTAGGGTCACAGTATTGCTGCTCCCTCTGGTCGCCCGTCGCTTCACCACCCCCTAACCCCTTCGGGGTATAGGCGGAGCACTGCGACGGATTCTGGTAGTGCTCTTGAACCAAGCCCTTCTGTTGCCCCATATTGTTTAATACAATATGACTAACACTCTGGATCCCCCTAAATCTCCCTTAAAAAGGGGGAATTTAATCCGGCTCCCACCTTATTAAGGGGGATCAGGGGGGATCTAGACCTATAACAGATGGTTTCTGAACAGGCTGTGTCCTTGTTTTTATTTTTACTTAGAGTTTTAAAGGGATTCCTTTACTCATCGCATCTTTTTTGGGGATCCCCCTCAGGAATTGTGATTTTTTAGCCCAATGTATTTCCTTCGCTAGGCATAACTACCGGGATTCTTTGATTCTTCTCCTTTCGATAGATCAAGAAATCGCTATCTAGTGTCAGAACTCTACTGTCCATGAATATCTCTGACATTCTCACTAGGCAAGCATCAGCAAATGACATGGGAACCGAGCGGTATTTCAGCATCAAGCCTTTCACATTGTTAATCTCTTGCTTGATTTGAAACGGGATCTGAATTAACCCTTCACTGACCCACGTGAGTACTGCCTCGGTTCCGGGAGGATGTTTTTTTTAATAGAAAGAGTGTCTCAGTCAAAACAGCTTCACAAGTTAAAAAGGGTGGAGGTAGTTGAGCCATCATCATAGTTGTCCAAGCATGAGCATGGTCTCGCTTGTTCAAAGTCGCGACTAAGGGGCCTGTATCAAGAATAATAGTTGTCATTAGCCCCCAAAACCTTCCATATGAGCGGGATTGGTAGAAAGATCCTCCGGGGCTTCCACACACCCAATCCAATCTTGAGCAGCCTCCAGAAAGGATCCTGAAACCTCAGCATTAGCAACGTTGCGGGTCAGCAAGAACTCTGCAAAGTCCAAGACCTCTTGCTGATGCCGCAAAGATAACTGCCGGATCCGTTGCAAAATCAAATCCGGGATCCCTTCCGCAGTGTTCATACTCTTACTTTCTGCTCCACCTCACTGGATACCTGAGTCAACTCCGTCCCATCCTCCGACGGTGGGATCACCTGCCAAAACTGTGGCAAATAGGTGGCCCAATTTTGCAGGATTTGCTCAGCCTTGGGGGAGTTGGTTAGGCGATAGTGTTCTTGAACCAAGCCCTTCAGCTGTTCTTCAGCCGCCGCTGTTTGCACCCGTTGGATCCGCACGATCTCACTATTCACCTTGGCCGGGAATGTCCCAGCCTCATCCAGCATGTAGGCCAGTCCACCCGTCATGCCCGCCCCCACATTGCGCCCAACGGATCCCAGAACCACCACGATGCCACCCGTCATGTACTCGCAACAGTGGTCGCCGGATCCCTCGATCACCGCCTGAACTCCAGAGTTTCGCACCGCAAAGCGCTCTCCAGCCCGTCCATTGGCAAACAGGGATCCCCCAGTGGCCCCATAGAGGCAGGTGTTGCCCAGGATGACACTCTCAGAGGGATCCCGTTGAGAATCAAGGGGAGGCATAAGAATGATCTCACCCCCATTCATGCTCTTGCCCACATAGTCGTTGGCCTCTCCCACCAAGGTGAGACGCATCCCAGCTAGGTTAAACGCCCCCAGACTTTGGCCGGCGCTGCCGGTCAGGCGCAGATCCAGATGTCCGCCGCCTTGGGCAAAGCCCTGATCCCCATATCGCTTGGCCAGCACCCCCGCCACCCGCGCGCCGATGGTGCGATCGGTATTGAGGACAGTGCGCTCGATTTGAACAGAGCCACAGGTTTCGATAGCTGCCTTGAGGCTGGGATCCACCAGGAGCCGATCATCCAACACAGGCCCATTGGAGTGGACAGCCTCATGTTGTAGCCAGCTGGCTTGGGTTTCTCCCAAAGCAGGATCATAAGCGGCGGGTAGATTCAACAAGAGGCCCAGATCCAGGGATCCTGTCTTGGCCAATTGCACATCGGCCCGAGTGGTGAGCAGGTCAGCCCGTCCGATCACCTCGGTGAGAGAGCGATAGCCCAGCTTGGCCAAAATCTGCCGCACCTCATCCGCCACATAGGCAAAGAAGGTGACCACATTGTCAGGGGTGCCGGGGAAGCGCTTGCGCAAGTCTTCCCGCTGGCTAGTCACCCCCACTGGACAGCCATTGGTATGACAGACGCGAGCCATGATGCAGCCTTCCGCGATCATCGCCACGGTGCCAAAGCCAAATTCCTCCGCCCCCAACATCGCCGCCATCACCACTTCCCAGCCGGTACGGATGCCACCATCCACCCGCAAAATCGAGCGATCCCGCAGGCCATTATCCAAGAGCGCCCGATGCACCTCCACCAAGCCCAATTCCCATGGGGATCCCGCATGTTTGATCGAGCTGAGGGGTGAAGCCCCTGTCCCACCCTCATGACCGGAAATCTGGATCACATCAGCATTGGCTTTGGCCACCCCAGCCGCCACAGTGCCGATCCCCACCTCTGACACCAGCTTGACCGAGACCTTGGCCGCTGGGTTGATCTGGTGAAGGTCGAAGATCAACTGAGCGAGATCCTCAATCGAGTAGATGTCGTGATGGGGAGGAGGCGAGATCAGTGTCACCCCTGGTTTGGAACGGCGCAACTTGGCGATGTAGGAGCTGACCTTTTTGCCGGGTAGCTGACCACCTTCCCCTGGCTTGGCCCCCTGAGCCACTTTGATCTCAATCTGTTGGGCGCTGAGCAGATAAGCGGGGGTGACCCCAAACCGACCGGAAGCCACCTGTTTGATGGCAGAACTGGCAGTATCACCGTTTCTCAAGCCTTTAAGATGAGGAAACGTCACTGAAGTGCCATCAGCCGTCACATCCGAGAGGGTCAAATAGCGTTCGGGATCCTCGCCCCCTTCGCCAGAGTTGGACTTGCCGCCAATCCGGTTCATGGCAATCGCCAGCGTCTCATGGGCCTCCCGACTGAGGGCACCCAAAGACATGCCCCCTGTGGCAAAGCGGCTGAAGATATCAGCAGCTGACTCCACCTCATCCACCGAGATGGGATCCCGGTCACTGGCAAAATCCAGCAAATCTCGCAGTGCGGTGGGAGTACGCCCGCGCAAATGGCTCTGGTAGGTGTCGTAATGGGAAGGTTGGCCCGACTCGATCGCCTTGTGCAGCAGCTTGGCCATTTCCGGGCTGTTGATGTGATATTCCCCTTTGGGACGGGCTTGGATGAAGCCGTAGTTCTCCAGTTTACGTCCCTGCAAGGCGGGGAAGGCTCGCTGGTGATTGACCAAGACCTCTTGAGCCAAATCTGTCAGGGTCATGCCGCCCACCCGAGAGATGGTGCCATTGAAGGCGATATCGATCACCTCCTGGCTAAGTCCGATAGCCTCAAAGATCTGAGCGCCGTGATAGCTGGTCAACAACGAGATCCCCATCTTGGACAAGATCTTCAGCAAGCCTGCCTCGATCCCGGCTCGGTACTTGAGCTGGACTTCTGTCAGGGACTGATCTGGCAGCTTGCCGATCTCCATCTGTTTGCGAGTTTTGGGCTTATGCCACCACTGCCGGATGGTCTCATAGGCCAGATACGGGCAGATGGCGCTAGCTCCGTAGCCGATCAAACAGGCAAAGTGATGGGTGCTCCAACATTGAGCCGTCTCCACCACCAGCGAGGTTTGCAGACGCAATCCCGCCGCAATCAGGTGATGGTGAATCGCCCCCACCGCCAACAAGGGGGGAATCAGCGCCTGCTCAGCCGTGAGGCCCCGATCCGCCAGCACCAGGATCTCTGCCCCAGCCTGTACTGCTGCTGTCGCCGCCTGACAAAGGGACGTCAAAGCTTTCTCTAGGCCAGTGGCAGGATCAAACAGGATCCCGAGGGTCTGAACCGGAAAGTCTGATTGGTGCTTGAGGCTCTCCAGCTCGGGCTCATTGAGAATGGGACTGCGTAGGTGCAGCAACCGCGCATCTTCCGGCTGAATAGTGAGCAGATTGCCCCGCCGCCCCAGATACATATCCAGCGACATGACCAAACTTTCCCGCAGGGGATCAATGGCTGGATTGGTCACCTGAGCAAAGCGTTGTTTGAAATAGTCATACAGGGGATGGGCCTGTTGGGAGAGCACTGCCAAGGGGGCATCATCCCCCATTGAGAAAGTAGGCTCCTTGCCGTTGGCGGCCATATCCTCGATCACCATCTCCACATCTTCGGCAGAATAGCCAAATGCAGTCTGGGCTTGGAGCAGCTCCTCTTCGGACAGTTGCAGTTCAGCACCAAAGTCTTGGCCCAGCAGTTCTACCCGATGGGTGGCCAACCAGTCTCCATAGGGATGCTGTTGGGCCACCGCCTGCTTGATGGCCCAATTTTTATGAATCTCCAGGGTTTGCAGATTCACCGCCAACATCTGGCCAGGGCCAAGTCGCCCTTTTTCGATGATCTCACTCTCATCGAGATCCACCACCCCAGCTTCGGATCCCACCGCAATCAGGCCATCGCGGGTGATGACATACCGGGCGGGACGGAGCCCGTTGCGATCTAACGCGGCTCCAATCCATTTGCCGTCACAAAAGACGATCTGAGCGGGGCCATCCCACGCCTCTTGCAAGCCGCCAAAGAACTCATAAAAATCGGTGATCTCAGGATGCTCTTCCAGCTCAGGTTGATTGTGGAAGGCCTCAGGGATCAGCATCATCAAGGCTTGCAGGGGGGAATGCCCCGACTGGATCAACAGTTCAAAGACCCCATCCAACCCAGCGGAATCGCTGGTGCCAGGATCGATGACGGGCTTGAGGGTATCGATCTGATCGCCCCAGGTGGGATGGGCCAGCGTATGCTCGCGAGCCGCCATCCAGTTGACATTACCCACATAGGTATTGATCTCGCCGTTGTGGCAGAGGTAACGGAAGGGTTGGGCCAAAGGCCAGCGGGGCAGGGTGTTGGTGCTAAAACGACGGTGATAGGTGGCATAGGGGCTGACAAAATCGGGATCCTGAAGATCCAGATAGAACCGCTCCAGCACCGCCGACTGCACCATGCCCTTGTAAACCATCACTCGCGTGGAAAGAGAGGCAAAGTAGATGGCATAAAAGCCAAATTTCGTTTCCACCAATCGCCGGATTTGCCGCCGCAGCAGGTAAAGGGCTTGTTCCAGCGCATCCCCACTCAAGCTGGGATGTGCCACCACCAGCTGCTTAATAGTCGGCTGAGTCTCCCGCGCCATCGGCCCCAAAGTATCCGGCTGAACGGGCACATCGCGCCAGCCCACCTGCTGCCACTCAGAGCTAGCCAGATGGTCATTGATCAGGGCACAAATCTGGTCGCACTCAGCTGGATCTGGGGGCAAAAAGACCATGCCCACCGCCAGCCTGTCTTGCTGAGGCCAAGGGATCCCTGCTTCACTGGCCCATTTCTCCAGGATCCCCCAGGGGATGGCAGTGGTGATCCCAGCCCCATCCCCGCTTTCCCCATCCCCGCCACAGCCGCCCCGGTGCTCCATGCAAACCAGCGCCTTGAGGGTCTGTCGAATCAAGTGGTGGCTGGCTCGCCCTTGCTGATCGACAATGAAGCCCACTCCACAGGCATCATGCTCTAAATCCAGCCACTGCTCACTTGACCACACGCCCGATTGGAGAGGATGAGAATCCGCTGCCGACTGAGACGGCACCTGCTGAGAAACCTGAATCATAATTTAGATGACTGTTCTGTGGAGACTGCGAAAGGCTTAGTGCGTGTAGGGTAACACATTCATGTCTTCAATGCTGCCACTACCCTGCGTTAGCCCGCTCCCCCCATCCCGATCAACTCGATTTAGCTTGCCCTTTGCCGCCCCAAGTCAACAGCTGTCACTCAATTCTTGCAATTGCTGCCAAGAAACGCCTCGAAACCTGTGGCCAGCGATTGGATTCCAAATGGTCTTTAGAATGGATCCTTGGGATCCCCACTTGGCCACAACGTTAAGACACTCTTTAAGCTTGTAATGTCCTTTCCTACCTTGCCGAGGGCTGTTTCCTTCAGATTTTCTTATCACCACCATTAATCTGACTTAATCTGAGCCACCAATCTGAACCTTTATCAATAAAACTCTCAGAATTGTGATGAAAGGGTTGGGCTTATGACAAAAAATCCTGACATTCTCGCTTGACATTAATCGGCAGACTCAATCTAATAACCATGCAAGGTATTCTTAATGGTTTCTACACCATTTGGGAGTGGGTTAATGTGTTTTTAGAGACTCCTTGAGCAGTAGAATCTTGTCATTGATCGGCTATTCAGTTATTTTATCGCTGGCAAGTGTTCTGCCTATAAGCTTGTCTTACATGGGACTCCCTTGGATCTCTGATGAACCTCTGAGTTGTTCAGAGGGCCGCAGCGATGGTTCTTTAAGGAAAATAAACCCAAGCTGATATGATCACTTGGAATCAGGCAAGAGGCGGATTCATGGCTGCACATTCGATAGCTCCTGTTGTGCTCGTCATCCTGGATGGATGGGGAATTCGAGAAGGTCTAGACGGCAATGCGGTACGTGGCGCTGACACCCCCATTATGGACGGGCTGTGGGCGGCCTATCCCCATACGTTATTGCAAGCATCGGGCCGAGCGGTAGGCTTGCCCGAAGGACAAATGGGCAATTCTGAAGTCGGCCACCTGACCCTGGGATCCGGTCGCATTGTGCCCCAGGAATTGGTGCGCATCAGCGATGCTGCCGAAGATGGATCCCTTGGGTTCAATCCTGTCTTTGTGGAGCTGTGTGAGACCCTGCAGCAACGGGGGGGGCGGTTGCATCTGGTGGGGCTGTGCTCAGAGGGTGGGGTTCACTCTCATATCGAGCATCTTTATGCACTATTGCGAGCCACAGGTGACCGAGGTCTGCGCACCTTTGTCCATGCCATTACCGATGGCCGCGACACCAAGCCACGGGAAGCAGCTGAAACGCTGGCCAGATTACAAGAGAAAATCGCCGAGATTGGCTCTGGCGAATTGGCCTCTGTATCAGGGCGTTACTACGCTATGGATCGGGATCATCGCTGGGATCGCACCCGCAAGATGTACGAGATTATGACCCAGGATGTGGTGGCCGATGGTCGCACCAGCCAGCAGGTGCTAAAAGACGCCTATGAAGAGGATCTGACGGATGAGTTTCTGCCGCCAGTCCGGTTACAAGCTGAGGGCCGAGTCCTGCCGGGAGATGGCATCCTCTTTTTCAATTTCCGACCGGATCGAGCCCGCCAACTCACCTGGGCATTTGTGGATCCTGACTTCAAAGGCTTTGAGCGGGAGTTGATCCCCGATTTGACCTTTGTCACCATGACCCAGTACGAGGAAGCCTTGCCAGTCAAGGTCATGTTTACCCCTCAGAATCTGGATCATCTGTTGGGACAGGTGGTGAGTGAGCATGGGCTCAAACAATTACGCTTAGCCGAAACTGAGAAATATGCCCATGTCACCTATTTCTTTAATGGTGGTATCGAGCATCCTTACTCTGGCGAAGACCGGATTATGGTGCCTAGTCCAGCCGTAGCCACTTATGATCAAGCCCCCGAAATGTCGGCGGCTGCGGTGACGGATCGAGCGGTAGAGGCCATCAGCAAGCAGGACTATAGCCTGGTGGTGCTCAACTATGCCAACCCCGACATGGTGGGGCATACGGGCAATTATGAGGCGACCATCAAAGCTCTTAAGGCTGTCGACGATGCGATTGGTCGACTTTTGAGTGCCACGGTGGCGGTGGGGGGAACCACCTTGATTCTGGCAGATCATGGCAACGCCGAGGTGATGTGGGACGATCAGGGCAATCCTTGGACAGCCCACACCACCAATCCAGTGCCTTTCATTGTGATTGAGGGTGAGGAGCGCAAGATTGCTGGGTATGGGGCTGATGTCCGGTTGGTGGAGGATGGATCCCTGGCGGATGTGGCCCCCACGATTCTCGATATCTTGAACTTACCTCAGCCCCAGGAAATGACAGGGAGAACATTACTGGCTCCTGTGGAAGCCTCGGTGGTGCCCGCTCGCCAGCCGGTTTCCCTGTCGTACTCCCCCGCCTAGCAGGTTGTTTTGAGATCCCACACGAAAAAGCCCGTGAGCTTGGTAGCCCCGTCTCTTTAGAGCGGGGTGGAAAAGCGATTCGGCGGCTTTAGCCGCCGTCAGGCATGGTGAGGGTCGTTGATGTAGGCCATGATTTT
>JBHJNR010000322.1:0-2551 GCA_050330615.1 Cyanophyceae cyanobacterium | reverse complement strand
TTCCATCTGACCCATCGCTGTCTCGCTTGGTTTAGCGCTGTATTCTTTGCAGAAGAAGGAGGTTAAAACCGTTGATCTGCTGACCGAACCTCAGATCATTGACAAGATTCAGCAACATTTTATCCATAGCCTTTGGCAAGATGATAAAGTCGGAAGTACAAATTTAGAGGTGATTTGATGTATTACATCGTCGAGACTCAGAAGTCATTCAGCCAGGCAGCAACAGATCTTGAGGCAGCCGTTCTACATCATGGCTTTGGGGTACTCCATATCCACGACTTGGGAACTACACTGCGTAGCAAAGACATTGCTTTTGAGGAAGAGTGTAGGATTTTTGAAGTCTGTAATCCTGGGCAGGCAGCTAAGGTTTTGGCTACTGATATGCGCCTAAACATGGCGTTACCCTGTCGGATCTCCGTGTTTACGGAGAAAGGGAAAACAAAAATCGGCATGATCAAGCCAGCGCAAATGCTTTCCTCGTTGTCTCAGGCTATCGGGTTAACTCAAGTGGCTCAAGAGGTTGAGGCGAAGACAATTCAGATGGTTGAGGAGGCAAAATGATGAATACGCAAAGACTTACAGCTGAGGGGGTGACAGAAACCTATTGAGTGGCTCCTAAGTCATCAATGCTTTGATTTCCCAAAGCTACAAGACTGTGAGAAGCACTCATGAATCAATCTGGATTATTGCATGCGTCTCTTATTCCAGAGATTGCTGTTCTGGTAAAACGCAGAGCTTCCTCTCTACTCCTTATTTAAAGAAAGAACGGAGGTGGTGCTCAGAATTGCGGATCAAGTGATTGATCTCTTTGAAACGCAGGAGTTTGATCGCCTGATCAAAAGTGCACCAGCGGAAGTCAGCGATCTCCTCAGGTTGTACCTGCACGGTTGGGGGATCCCCGTTTTCATCTGCCTCCACCAACGCCACAAAGTAGAGCACTTCCTTACGGACAGGGATCCCATCTGGACGAATAAAGCGGTAGTGCTCAGTAAACTCCACCTCCGCCATCATCACGTAATTAGTTAGCCCTGTCTCCTCCTGTAGCTCACGCTTTGCAGTTTCTAGATCTGATTCACCGGGATCCTTGTGTCCTTTCGGAAAGCCCCAATGCCCTTTGCGGTGAAGAATCAGCAGGTACCGGTGCTCTTGGGTTGCAGTAGGGGGCAGGACGGGGATTATCCCGTAGGCATGATCATAGAGAACGTTAGTCTCCTGAGTAGCCTCATCGGCTTGATTGCTGGAGATACTGTCATCATTGGCCACAGGCACGGTCATAGCTGCGTCAGTACAAGGGAAAAGTAGCGTTCGCACTATAGCACTGGGATGCCACCTTTGATACTATCTATCGCCCGCAATGATTGAGTCAGAGGAGGGCAAAGAGGATCCCCAAACGCTCTATCTCACCCTCTAGGCTTGCGCTCCACAATAGGTGATGGGACGTTGGACTTGATAACGCTGGGCCAACTGAGGGATGTCATCCTTGTGCCCCAGGACGATCACCGTGTCGCCTGCCGACAGTTCTAGTCTGGGATCTGGGCTGGAGATCGTCTGGCCATTGGCGCGCCGCAAGGCCACGATCAAAAAGCTTCGCTTGCCTCGCACCTCCAGATAGCCCAGCGATTGCCCCACCAACGGGGATCCCGGCTGCACTTGTGGATCTCAATCTGAGCCAATTGCTCTGTCAGGAGATTACGGGACCTAGCCTGATCCAGCAGGCCTTCCATCGATCACCACAAAGGGCTTGCGATTTTGCCGCAGTTCGTGGGCTAAGACCTGACCGATGCGGCCAAAGCCACAGATGATGACATGATTTTTGAGGCTCTCGATCCCTAGTGACATCCGCCGCGTCCCCAATGCTCGTTTGATCTCGCCCTCCGCAATCAACTGCACAAAGCCCCCCACCGTGTAGACCGAGGCCGATGTGCCCGCAATGATCACCACAATGGTAAAGACCTTGAGATGGGGATCCAGTAAAGGTCTGACTTCTCCATATCCCACCCCAAAAATGGTAATCACCACCATATAGATGGAATCCAAAAAACCCCATCCCGCCCAGACATAACCCAGAACTGCAATGATCAGGGTGATGCCAAAGATGATCAGCCCAGTTTGGATGCGGCGAAACGGCCCCTGAGGTAACGCACTCATAACACCCTCGTAATAGTCGGGCTCCGGGGCTGATCAAGTCAGGCTTCTAGCCGACCCAGTGGGCTGATTCCCACTCACCTGATGCTTGACCTCATTACAATCGAAAGGATCCCGATCCAAAGGTAAGGTTAGCTACCAAATGGGATCCCGAGTGAGCATATCGGGGCATAGACCTGTTTTCGTCTCTCTACCCCGAAAACGACCGGGGCAACTACCGACAAGCTTGATAGCGTTGCTTAAAGACTTTTTGCTGCTGTTTGTGATTCACAATTGGGGCTGGGTAGCCACAACTGCGCCGCTCTCGCAAAGCCCGCAGCCCTGACTTAGAATCGCTGACATCCAATAGAGCAGGGGTATCTGCTCCCCCCAGTTCGGGCACATACTGGCGGATATAGTCTCCCTC
>JBHJNR010000321.1:0-2610 GCA_050330615.1 Cyanophyceae cyanobacterium | reverse complement strand
GAGATGTTTTCCACCACCACAATGGTGTCATCCACCACCAAGCCTGTGGCCAGAGTCAGGCCAAACATGGTCAGGGTATTGATGGAAAACCCCAGCAGCCGGATAAAGATAAAGGTGCCGATCAAAGCCACCGGGATCGTGATGGTGGGGATCAAGGTCACCCGCCAGTCTTGCAAAAACACAAACAGCACCACCACCACCAAGCCCACCGCTTGCAGCAGGGTGATGATCACCTCGCGAATGGATTGATCGATAAAGATGGTGGCATCGAAAGGAATGTCGACAAACAAGCCGGGAGGGAAGTTGCGGGATAGCTCGGCCACTTGCTCGCGTACCCCTTGGGCCACAGCCAGGGCATTGGCATCCGGCTGCTTGATGATGGCAATGCCGACCCCAGCCTGCCCATTGATCCGAAAGAAGGTGTCATAGTTTTCGGCCCCCAGTTCCACTCGGCCGACATCCCGCACGCGGGTGATGCTGCCATTGGGATCCGCCCGCAAAATAATGTCGGCAAAGTCTTCCGGTTCCGCCAAGCGACCAGAGGCTTGCACATTCAGTTGATACATCTGGTCAGGATCGCTGGGCTGACTGCCAATTTGCCCAGCCGGTACTTGGATGTTTTGTTGGCGAACGGCGTTCACCACATCCTGAGGGGTCAAGCCGCGATTGGCCAACTGGGAGGGATCCAACCAGATCCGCATGGCATATCGACGATCGCCAAAGATCTGGACATCACTGATCCCGCGCACTTGGCGCAAGGCATCTCGGATGAACAGATCGGCGTAGTTGCTGATGAAAACATCGTCATACTCACCATTCTCAGACTGCACCGAGAGCACCTGGATGAAGCCGCTGTCTCCCGCCTTTTGGACAGAGATGCCGTTGCGAATCACCTCTTCTGGCAATTGGGCCTGCACCTGAGAGATGCGATTCTGCACATCCACCGCCGCCACATCCAGATTGCGGTCAGGGGCAAAGTTGACGGTGATCTGGCTGGTGCCATTGCCACTGCTGACCGAAGAGAGCGATCGCAATCCTTCTAGACCATTGAGCTGCCGCTCCAGGATATTGGTTACCCCTGATTCCACCACCTCGGCACTGGCCCCAGAATAGACGGCGGTGACCGTTACGGCAGGGGGGGCGATTTCGGGGTAGTAATCCACCGGCAAGGAGGGAATCGTCACCGCCCCGATCAATACAATGATGATGGAGCAGACAGTAGCCAGAATGGGGCGACGGATAAAGGTGCTGACAAACATAGGCTAGGGATCCACTCCAGAACAGCGGCCATCTCTTAAAGCAATCAGACAAAAAAATCAAACAAGATGAGGAATCAGGATCTCTTGATGGCTATGCAGAGATCGGTTCCGCTGATTTTAGGGTTGCCCTGGGGGTATGCCTTCTGGCCCTCCCCCCCCTTGCATCTGCTGCATCATCTGCTGAAAAACCTGTTCATCCATAATCGGTGCGCCGTTGAAGATCTTTTGTAAGCCTGTGGCCACCACCTGTTCGCCAACTGCAATGCCAGAGATCACCTGATACTGGTTGTCTTGCAAACGGCCCAGCTCAACGGCACGCTGGCTAGCGATCAAGGCAGGTGGCCCCTCTGGGGATCCTTCAGTTGGGGATCCTTCAGTTGGGGATCCCTGGTCTTCTGGGGGCTGAGCCACATAGACAAATGTTTGCCCAGCCACACGGGCCACCGAATTGACGGGGATAAGCGGGCTGGTGGACTCACCCCAGGTCAGTCGTACCCGGACAAACTGATCGGCGCGCAATTGTCCTGAGGTATTGTCAAACACCGCTCGGGCCAACACCGATTGGGTGGAGGAGTTTACCGAAGGCGAGATGAAAGAAATCTGGCTGCTACTGAGGGCTTGATCCCCTGCCCCCAACAAATCCACCGGGATCCCTAGGCTCAGATCAGGCGCTTGCTCTAGGGGCACATTGATGGCCAACTCCAGGGTCTGGCTTTGGGTAATGCTGGTCAGCTGGGTTTGGGGGCTGACGAGATCTCCCACCCTGACGGGAACCTCCCCCACAATGCCCGCCAGAGGAGCGGTGACTTGAAAGAACCGCAGCTGCACTTGTTGCTCTTGGGCGAGAGCTTCAGATTGCATCAGATCGCGCTCAGCCCGTACCACGGCTGACTCCAGGGCGGCAATTTGTTGCAGTTGGGCAGATTGGGCAGCATTGGCTAGTTGCAGATCTCGCTCAACGCCAGCCAAAAACTCTCTGGAGATCGCCCCTTCCCCAAAAAGCTGGGCATAGCGTTCTTGGCGTGTCCGGGCAAACTCCACATCCGCCTCAGTCCGGGCCAGATCCGCTTGAGCGGCCCCCAGTGTGGCCCGAGCACTGTCGATGGTGGCCTGGGACACTTGCACCCCGGCAGTCCGACTGGCCACCACCGCCTGCTGTTGGCTGGAGTCGATCTGAAACAGGGGGGTACCCGTAGCAACTTGATCCCCAAGCTGAACAAACACCTGACTGATCTGGCCATTGACCTGGGGATTAATCGTGGCTGCCTGCCGAGAATCGAGCGAGGCCACGAAAATGGAGCTATCCCGAATGGATCCCGTTTCAACGGTGACGATTTCCACCGGAGTGGGA